>PWKM01000159.1 GCA_003559755.1 Planctomycetota bacterium | reverse complement strand
CTCATCACCGGCTCGATGCCGTGGCCCAATCGGCCGGCGATCGAGTAGCGCAACTGTTCGCTACCGATTCCCTCGCCCGGGTGCGGGGCGTGGGCGAGCATCGGGGGCAGGCCGAGCGGCGAGCCGGAATCCACCATTGCCGGGCCGGGGAGCAATTGCCCGGGGCCGGCGGCGGCGAAATCGCCCAGGTGGGCGGTCTGTAACAGGATATCGTGCTCGTCCCGTCCCGCCGGGGCGACCGCGGCGTGGTCGTCGTCGGGCGCGGCCTCCGGCTGGGGTGCCCGAGGGTAATACATCATCGCCCACAGGAGGATGGAGATGCCCACGATGACGGTCCCCGCCTTGCGGATGAACATCCAGCCGCGCTCCCACATGTGCATCAGCGTGCCTTTGATGGTCGGCATGCGGTAGGGGGGCAGTTCCATCACGAACGGGGCGGTCTCGCCCTTGAGGATGGTGGACCGCAGCAGCTTCGCCAGCAGGATGGCGAGGACGATCCCGATGAGGTACAAGCTCCAGAGGACCGGCGCTTGCCACGCCTGCGGGAAGAAGGCGGGGATGAACAGCATGTAGATGGGCAGCCGGGCGCCGCAGCTCATCAGCGGCAGGACGAGCATGGTCCCCAGCCGGTCTCGCCGGCTCTCGAGTGTCCGGGTGCCCATCACAGCGGGCACCGTACATCCGAAGCCGATGAGCATCGGGATGAAGCTCCGACCGTGCAGCCCGATCTTGTGCATCAGCCGGTCCATGATGAACGCGGCCCGGGCCATGTAGCCGGAGTCTTCGAGGACGGCGATGGCGAGGAACAGCAGGAAGATGTTGGGGAGGAAGATGAGGATGCCGCCGACGCCGCCGATGATCCCGTTCACCAGGAGCGACCGCAGGGCGCTCTCGGTCCCGGCCGGCCACCATCCGGCCACGAGTTCCGCGGCGTCCTCGACGCCGTGCTCGATCCAGTCCATCGGCACCTCGCCGAGGGTGAACACCAGCGCGAAGACGACGTACATCACCCCCAGGAAGATGGGGATGCCCAGCACCCGGCTGGTGACGACGGAGTCGATGCGGTCGGACATCGAGTGGCGGGACTCGACGGTGCTCCTGACCGCCTCCTGGCAGGCGCCGGAGATGAAGCCGTAGCGTCGGTCGGCGATGAGCGTCTCGGCCGAGTCGCCGAAGTCGGTCTCGATGTGATGGGCGGCCTTTTTGACCGCTTCGGATATCTCGTCGGGGTGGCTGAGCCCGGCGAGCTGTTTCTCCGCCTCCTCGTCTTCCTCGAGGAGCTTCACCGCGAGCCACCGGGCGGGGATGACGGGGTCCAGCCCGCCGTCGTCCTCGATGAGCCGGGCGACCTGGTTGACCTGCCGCTCGACCTCGTCCCCGTAGGTGACCGGTGACGGGCGATGGTCAGCGGGGGCGAGAGCGGTCGCGAGGATCGCCTCCTTGAGCTCGTCCATACCGCGGCCGCGGTGCCCGACGGTGGGGATGATGGTGACGCCGAGCAGTTCGGACAGCAGCTCGATGTCGATCTCCGTCCCGCGTGCCTTGGCCACGTCGCTCATGTTGAACGCCAGTATCAGGGGGATGCCGAGTTCCATGAACTGGACGGCTAGGTAGAGGTTCCGTTCGAGGTTGGATGCGTCGATCACGTCCACGATCACGTCGGGCCGGTCCTCGATGACGAAGCGGCGGGCGACGAGTTCCTCCAGCGAGTAGGCGGTCAAGCTGTAGGTGCCCGGCAGGTCGATCACCTGTATCTCGCGGTCCTGGTAGCGGAAGCGGCCCTCTTTCGTCTCGACGGTGACGCCGGGGTAGTTGCCCACGTGCTGACGGGAGCCGGTCAGGTGGTTGAAGATCGTCGATTTGCCCGCGTTGGGGTTGCCGGCCAGCCCCACTCGGATGGGGCCGGAGCGGCCGGCTGCGTCAGGTTTGGATGGCTGTTTTCCCATATTTTCTTTCCGCTGTAGTTTCATTGCTAAAACTTGGCCGTCATAAAAAAGTGGCCCTATTCGCCGGGGGCCACCATGATCCGGTGGGACATGCCACGCCCGAGGGCAAGCCGGCTCTCTTTCAACTTGACGATCAGAGGCCCGGCCAGCCCATTCTGGACGACCTCCAGAGCGGTGCCCGGAATGACCCCCAGCGAAGTCAGCCGGCGGACGAAACTCCGTCCGCCCCGGACATCCACGACGCGAGCGCGCTCGCCCGGGGACAGCATGGCCAACGGCATCGACTGTACGTTCTGACGTGGCGACGGTGTCATATCTCTTCCACCTCGATGGCGGCGGCCTCCGCCTTTCGTAATGACAGACTGTACCCCTTCACCTTGATCTCGATGGGGTCGCCCAGCGGAGCGACCTTGACCACATCGACGCGGGTGCCTTTGACTACGCCCATGTCGATGATGCGGCGTTTCAACGCGCCGACGGACCCGACGCGGACGATCTTGCACGACTGGCCGGGCTTCAAACTTCTCAGATTCACTGTGTCCCCCTGTATCTCCTGCTTCTGTTTATCCAGGCACTCTTCCGCACACGCCGACAGAATCTGTTTGACGCATCCATCCTTCTTATCGGGGCAATCCCTGATGAATTCGGCCAGAATCCGCAGACGCTCGAATACGTCCTTGTCGAGCACGTGCTCCATCCGGCAGGCGTTCCGATCGGAGACGTCGGGGGCGAGCATCAGGACATCCCGGAAGAAATCGGTGAGAACGCGATGGCGGCGGCGGATGCCCCGGGCCACCGACCGGCCGCGGTCGGTGAGGGTGGCCGCCCCGTAGGGCCGGTGCCGCACAAAACCCTCGGCCACCAGCCGCTTCAGAGCGGCGGTCACCGTCGATTTGTGTACGGACAGATTCTCGGCGATGGCGTTGACCCGCGCCTCACCGTCCGATTCCGACAACCGCAGGATCGCTTCGAGATAATCCTCCAGGGCGGGTGTCAGCGATGCAGAGTCCGGCATCAGTCATCCTTGAAAGACCCGGCCGCACTCAACCGGCGGCCACAAGTTGCACACCTAAAACTTACCATGGCCGCCGGCCCTTGTCAAGAACGAATAGAGAAAAAACGCAATTTTTGTCGAAATCGGCTATCCAAATCGGGCATCCGACGCCCGAACATCGCCAATTCGCCAACCCACGCGCGTTGACCGAATACCGATCACCCGGTAGCATACGGGCATCAGGGACTGTCAGACGGAGGTGTTGACATGCAGATCGTCGGGCCGGAGGACCGTATCAGGCATCTGCTCGAGCGGCGCGATTTCGGCGCCCGGGTGACGGTGTGCGGATGGGTGCGTACTCGCCGCGACTCGAAGGGCGGGTTCTCGTTCATCGAGTTGAACGACGGAT
>PWKM01000247.1 GCA_003559755.1 Planctomycetota bacterium | reverse complement strand
GAGGTCGTCCACCAGGT
This sequence comes from Planctomycetota bacterium, assembly GCA_003559755.1. Classification (GTDB taxonomy): domain Bacteria; phylum Planctomycetota; class PUPC01; order PUPC01; family PUPC01; genus PUPC01. The sequence goes on along the minus strand of PWKM01000247.1, from coordinate 3,335 downwards.
GAAGATGGATGGGACCGGCTCGTTCGGCGTGCACGGCCGCGTCTCGGCAACCCTCCAGAACGGCCGCGTGGTGATGATGTCGCGGGACGACCTCGAAATGTAACAGTCCACTCGGTTGGCCGCGGGGGAGCCGCAGCCGGCCCATCCGTGCGGGGGAGGGCACGGTGCCTGGAACTGCTGAGACAGGAGGAGCCCATGACGCCCGTTCGCAGGCCGAGCATCTTTTCGTTTCAGTTCCTGTTCTGTATCCTGGTGTTCGGGCATTCGGCCCTGCTCGCCGGTGAGATTCACCAGGAGTTCCGCGTGCGGCGGGCCGGGCCGTTCGAGTTCGCCGAGAAACCGACGGTGGCCCGGGCCGGCGACGAAGTGACCATCCGGTTCACGGCGAGGGCGTTCTGCGACGTGACCGTGGCCATCGAGGACGCGGACGGCCGGATCGTGCGCCATCTCGCCTCCGGTGTGCTCGGCGAGAACGCCCCGGAGCCGTTCCAGCCGAACACTCGGACCCAGGAGATCGTCTGGGACGGCAAGGACGATGCCGGGGCCTATATCGACGACAAGGACGCGCTGACGGTCCGCGTTTCGCTGGGGCTGAGGCCGCAGTTCGAGCGGACCCTGTTCTGGTCCCCCAAGAAGCGGATCGGGCCGGGCAACCGGCCGTCGTTCGCCTTTGCCCCCGAGGGAGTCTATGTCTATGAGGGCGGCGGGGTCGATCACATCCGCCTGTTCACCCACGACGGGAACTACGTGCGAACGGTCTATCCGTTCCCGCCGGACTGGGCCTCGGTGCCGGACCCGTCGGAACCGGATGCCCTGCAGGAGGCGCTGGCCGGGGTGAAGGGGCTGGAATGGATGACCTTTCCCCAGGACGGCCGCGTGTTGCCCGTGTGGCGCGGCCTGGTGCAGGCGACCCTGTTTACCTCGGGCAGCAACACCGGGCACGGCACCCTGGCGAAGTACGGATACGCAGCGTCGGCGATGGCCGTCTCGGGCGAGCGGCTGGCCCTGACGAAACGCTCGCTGAACCGGGTGGCCACCGACGGCACCACGGGCGGCCGGCCGCTCGAGGGGCCGAGGACCTCGTTCGAGGGGCGGCCCTACCGGGGCGAGACGCCGACCGGCGTCCCCCGCAGCGCCGCGTTCTCGCCCGACGGCAGGTGGCTGTACCTGGCGGGCTACCGGGCAGACGGTCGATACTCCTGGCTGCACGGGGTCGCCCGGCTGGACTACGAGGGCGACGAGCCGGCGGAGACCTTCCTGGGCGACATGCTGGAGGCGGGGACCGGCGATGACCGGTTCCGATGCCCGATGGCCGTGGCGGTGGACGCCGCCGGACGCATCTACGTCGCCGACTATATGAACGACCGCATCCAGGTGTTCAACCCCGACGGCGAGCTGTACCGTTCGGTCACCGGGGTGCCCAAGCCGGCCACCATCGACGTCCATCCCGAGACTGGCCACATGTACGTCGCCTCCTGGATGCTGGTCAACCGGTTCGTCGAGGAGGACCTGGAGCATCCCACGCTCACCCATTACGGCCCGGTGGACGATCCGCGGGAGATCGCCGAGTATCCGCTGCCCCTGGTCGGCCACCATTCGGGCGTGTTTATGAACCGCCTGCGAGGCCTTCAGCATCACGTCGCCGTCAACTTCCACACCGATCCGCCCACGGTCTGGCTCGTCCCCGGCACCGGCGACACCACCGAACGGCTGTCCCAGTTGCGGCGCAGCTACACCGGCCAGTGGCGCGACTCGCCCTGGTCGGCCACCCACTACCGCCTCTACCAAGAACAGGACGGCGAGCTCGTCGAGAAGGCGAACTTCGCCGAGGCGGTGGCCGAGAAGGTCACCCGGATCAGCCCGCCACAGGCGCCCGCAACCAACCGGCAGCGGCTGTACGTCGACCCGACCGACGGCATGCTCTACGTCGCAGAGGGCGACAGCGGCGTGGGGAAGGCGTTCAGGGAACTCCTGCAGGTCAACCCCGACACCGGGCGAGTCGACACCGTTCCCCTGCCGTTTACCACGGAAGAGATTGCGTTTGATCTGGACGGGCACTATTATCTGCGGACCGACACCCACGTGGCCCGGTACATACGGCGGGACCGGGACTGGCGCGAGGTGCCGTGGGACTACGGCGAGCAGCGGGACCAGCCGGGGTTCGACGGCGACGGGCCGCGGCTGATCGCCACCCTCCCGCTGCCCGGGACCGGCCGGCCCGGCTGCTTCCACCTCGGCGGGTTCAGCGTGTCGCCCACCCGCAACATCATCGTCTCCTGCTATAACACCGAACGGCTCGCCGTCCGCATCCCCGGAGCGTTCAGCGCCGAGTTCGACGAGGGCCGGCCCTACACCCCGCCGATGTTCCCCGGCCGCGTCCGATGGGCCGAGCTCCACATCTGGGACCAGCACGGCAACCCGGTCCGGGACGACGTCGTGGGCGGCCTGCCGATGACCGACGGCCTGGCGCTCGATGCGCAGGGGAACATCTACGTGCTCGCCGCCGCCAACCGGGTGCTCGACGGCGAACCGTATCCGCTCGAACGGGCGGAGACGCTCGTCAAGTTCCCAGCGGACGGCGGGCGGGTGCTCAGCAAGACCCGAGGAGCCATCCCCCTGCCGGCGGACCAGCACCCCGACCGCCCGGTCGACGTAGAACGGGGCTTTGCCGGGCCCGCCTGGGTCGAGGGCGCCGAATGGATGTACGGCGGCGTCGGGTACGGCGGGTTCAACTCGAGCCGGGGCGGGGGCGGCTGCGCCTGCTGGAACGCCCGGTTCGACCTCGACCTGTTCGCCCGGTCGTTCGTGACCGAGCTCAACCGCTTCCGCGTCGCCGTGCTCGATACCAACGGCAACCTGATCCTGCGCCTCGGCAAGTACGGGAACGTCGACGACGGCGTCCCGCTCATCCGAGACGGCGGCCCGGAGAACCCCCGCTCCGTCGGCGGGGACGAGGTGGCCCTCTGCCACCCGTCATACGTCGCCACCCACACCGACCGGCGGCTGTTTATCGCAGACTACGGCAACTACCGCATCCTGTCGGTCAAGCTCGGATACCACGCCGAAGAGACCGTCGCCCTGCGGGACGTCCCGGATCGGGGGCCGGTCCCGCCTGCACCGGAATAGCTGAGAGGAGAGCCGATGACTTTTGATCCCATCCCCGACCTGGAAGGCAAACGAGTCCTGATCACCGGCGCCAGCAACGACACCGGCCCGCACGTCGCCCGGGCGTTCGCCCGGCACGGAGCGAAACTGGCGCTGACCTACCACGCCGACCGGGCGGCCGGCGAGCGGGTCGCCGAGCAGTGTACGTCGGAGGGAGCGGCGGACGCCCG
>PWKM01000053.1 GCA_003559755.1 Planctomycetota bacterium | reverse complement strand
GGGCTCGAGCCGCACTGGGACCCCGCCTTCGAGGCCGACTGGACATGGCCCCGGTGCTACCATCCCGACCATGGGACGACCTACGGGCGGGTGTTCCGCCGGTTCCGCATCGCAGCACCGTCGAAGCGCCGGATGGCCCGCACGCTGGCCGAGCCGGAGGGGCTGGGCGACGGACGGCCGGGCCGCGGCCCGCAGGTCTATCGGAAGGCGGCCGACGGGGCGTGGGCGCCCGTCCCCGCCGCGTTCGACTTCGAGAACGGCGTCGCCCTGCTCGCCCAGCCGGCGACGACCGGCGACACCTACGCCGAGGGCGAGGCGGAATGCGCCGAGGACATCGCCCTGGTCTATGCCTACCTGGCCGACCCGCTGTCGGCCCGGGCGCCGGCATCGGGCTATGCCGGGACCGCCTACACCAAGCCGGAGAACCCGGTCGAGGTGGTCCGCCGCCTTTACGACGAGGATTTCATCCGGCCCGGACAGGATCCCGCCTACGCCGCCCTCGCCGCCGAACTGCTCGCCGGCTCCTGCGACATCGTGCACGCGGGGACCGTCCGGCTGGGGGCGATCGACTGGACGCTAGCGGACCTCGGGCATCGGCTGAACCTGGCCGAACAGGACGACGAGGGCGGGCCGGTCGACACCGGGTTCGAGACGCTCGAAGCGGTCGTCCTCGGCGTCATCTGTCACCTGGGCCGGGGGCGGATGGACCTGCGGCTGACCACCGACCTGTCGGAGTTCGTCGGACTCCGCCCGCCCGGCCTGCGCGAGCCGGCGACCCAGGCCCGGCGGAACGAGCGGTTCCGGGCGCTCCAGAACGACGGGCAGCCGCCGACCGCCGGGACGGGGAACGACGGCGAGATCGGGTCGGACCGGACCGCTCGCGGCGTCTATTCCATCGCACGATACGGCGACAGCGAGGCCGACCGGGTGACCGGGCACGTCGAGTTGGAGGGCGGCGCGGGCGTCGAGATCGTCCGTAAGGTAGACGACCTGCATAACGGGTTCGAGATCGCGGCCCGAGCCGGCCAGTGGATGACGTTCAGCCGGACCCTGTGGTCCGGGGACGAGTTCGGGCCGTGGACCAAGGCCCTGGCCGTGCCCGACGCCGAGGCCGCCGCGGCGGGCGCCGGCGAGATCGAGCTGCCCGCCGGGCGGGTGACCGCCATCCGCGCCGTGTTCGCACTCGACATCATCGAGGGCACGATCACCCTCACCCCCCGGAAGGGCACGCCCGCCGACAGCCGGGCCGACGGCGAGATCGACGAGTGGACCGACTACGAGGTGCCCGCCGGCAAAGCGTGCGAGTTGAGCAGCGGCGTGTGCTCGGCCCGCGTCGACGGCTGGGAGTTCGCCCTCGACGACGGCGACACCCTCGGCCTGGTCGCGGAGGCGTCCGGCGACTTCGAGGCCGAGGCCCCGGTCACCCTCTACGCCCGGCTCTACTTCGAGCCGGAATAGCGGCCGGTCCGGTCGTTCGACGAGTGTTTTAAAGTTTCTTGACATAGCCCGAGGATGCCGGTTACACTGAATACTGGGCCGAGGGGCCTTGGGCAAACGCTTGTTTTGCTCTCGTTGGTTTTCGGACAGCCGGAAAAGGCACCGATCGGAGGATCAGCTCGATGGAGTTGAAAGCGGGGCAGAAGCCGATCCGTTTACATTACAACGCTGCCGAACAACGCGTTGTGGTGATGCCCGAGGATGAGAACAACTTCTGCATGAGCGTCGAGGAGGCAATTTCGGCCTGCCGGGACCGGATGAAATACAGCTCCTTTCACTCGAAATTCAAGCAACTGCTCGGCACTCTGGCGGCATGGGTTGATCGGCACTCCGAGGCAATCGACAAGGCCGTGATCACACTTCGAGACGGCTCGATCCTCTTCATGGTGGTCAATAGGACGGCGTCTTATGATCGGGAGCTCGAGGACGACCTGACGGACCTTGACCTGAAGATCGCCCGCGACGATGCGTTGAGGGCGATTCGCCTGGACGTGATGGTGCTCCCCAATTGCGATGAAGAGGCATTGAAGGCATTTATCGACCCGGAACTGTACCTCGTTTATGGCCACTAAAGCGGCCCACCTCCAACTCGTGAATGTCAACCAGTCCGCGCTCAGTCACCTGGCAGAGGACATAGAAGATTTTCCCGAGTGGGTGACAATCATCGCCTTTTACAAGGCGCTCCACCTCATCGAAGCCGTTTTTGCCACAGACGAGCGGGTTCGCCACACGTCGGACCATCGGACCCGTATGCGGACGCTGAAGCAATATCGCAAGTACGAGCAGATGTACCGGCATTTCCGCCCGTTGAAAGCAGCGTCCGAAGTCGCTCGTTACCTCAGCGACAATGAGAGCCGCTCCTCGTACTCGAGCTTTCGAGATTACATGCCCCCGAAGGTGGTCGAGTCGGAGATCATCGGGCACCGGCTGCGGCGCATTGAAAGGTCCGCCGACCGGCTGTTGAAGCCGGGCGGGCCCCGGAACTAGCGCTGAACGAATACCGAACCGCGTGAGACCTGCCGGCGTCGTATTCCCCCTATTTCCCCCCGACGACTTTGACGAGCACCCGCCGGGTGCGGGGGCCGTCGAACTCGCAGAAGTAGATGCCCTGCCAGGTACCGAGCACCGGCCGCCCGCCCTCGACGATGACCAGCTCGCTGCAGCCGAAGACGCTGCTCTTGATGTGGGCGTCGGAGTTGCCCTCGGCGTGCCGGTAGCTCCCCCGGCGGGGGACGAGCTGGTCGAGGTAGTTCTGGATGTCGGAGCTGACGCTGGGGTCGGCGTCCTCGTTGATGGTGATCGCGGCGGTCGTGTGCGGGCAGAAGACGAGGCACACGCCGTCCACGACGCCCTCCTCGGCGAGTGCCGCCTGCACCCTGTCGGTGATGTCCACGAACTCGGTCCGCGAGCCGGTTTTGACCCTGAATTCCTGCATTGCCGCCACCTCCTTACCGTCACGTCGCCGGCCGGTCGCCCAGCGGGAACCCACCGCGAAGCCCGGCCTTTCGCATCCCTCTGTCAGTGCCGGGGATGATAGCGGCTGGGCGGGGCAAAAGCAAGGCGCACTCGCCCGCCCGGTCGCGTTATCGTTGCCCGGTCTCGGCCGGTCCGGTAGAATAAACGTATGGCAGATGGCGAGGAGCCAATATGATCGAACGACGGGAAACCCGGTCGGTATTCAAGGGCCGCGTGCAGGTGGGCGGCGGGGCGCCGGTCTCGGTCCAGTCGATGACCAACACCCACACCGAGGACATCGCGGCGACGGTGGAGCAGATCGTCGAGCTGACCGAGCTGGGCTGCCAGATCATCCGGGTCGCCGTGCCCAACCTCGAAGCTGCCCGGGCCATCGGGGCGATCCGGGGCCGCATCGACCTCCCGCTGGTCGCCGACATCCACTTCGACCACCGGCTGGCCCTGGAGTCGATCCGGCACGGGGCCGACGGGATTCGGATCAACCCCGGCAACCTGCGCAGCCCCGAGGCGGTCGCCGAGGTCGTCCGGGCGGCGAAGGACGCGGGCATCTCGATCCGGGTCGGGGTCAACTCCGGCTCGGTCCGCGAGCGGAAGGGGCTGGAAGTCGCCCGGCACGACGGCAACCTGGCCGAGCTGATGGTCCGTGCGGCCCGTGACCACTGCGAGATGATCGAGTCGCTCGGGTTCCGCGACATCGTGGTCTCGCTCAAGGCCTCGGACGTGCCGACGACGATCGCCGCGAACCGGACGTTCGCCGAGCAGACCGATTACCCGCTGCACCTGGGCGTCACCGAGGCGGGCACGGCCGACGTAGGCACGGTCAAGTCGGCGGTCGGCATCGGGGCGCTGCTGGCCGAGGGGATCGGAGACACCATCCGCGTGTCGCTGACCGGCCGGCCGCACGAGGAGGTCCGGGTGGGGCACGCCATCCTCCGGGCGCTCGGGCTCGAGCGGGCGGGCATCGAGATCGTCTCCTGCCCGACCTGCGGGCGGTGCGAGATCGACCTGGCCGGGCTGGTCGAGCAGGTCCGGGACAAGCTGCCGGAGAAGACCGACCGGCCGCTGACCGTCGCCGTGATGGGCTGCGTGGTGAACGGGCCCGGCGAGGCGGCCGAGGCCGACGTGGGCATCGCCGGCGGAAAGGGGTTCGGCTTCCTGTTCCGGGACGGCAAGAAGCTCCGCAAGGTCCCCGAGGAACAGTTGGCGGACGCCCTGGTCCGCGAGATCGAGGCGATGTCGGCCGACGACGAGGGCATCACCCGCTGACGGCGGCGGGACAACTTCGGCCCGGGCGTGCAGGCCGTGATGAACAACAGGGCGGCTGCTCCTCGGGCGCGATGCGGCCACCCCGCCTTCAATCGGCAGTCGAGCGTCGGAGCCGACGATGAGCGAGCAGAGACAGAAACCGGTTTTTCGCATCCGGGGTCGCCCGTTTTGCGCGCCCGCCGTTCTCTGGCCGGCCTTGCTCGCTTTGGTCCTGCCGGCGGCCGCGGGTTGCAGGGGCCTGTTCGCCGGCCCGCGGGTGGAGCCGGTGTTCCGTGCCCGGCGTGCGCCCCTTGTTCGGCCGGGGATACGCCCGCAGGAGGCGATGGCGGTGCTGCCCAACGGCGGCCTGGCATCGGTCCACCTGCATCACGTCCATCGGGGCGGGCGGGTGTGGTTCTTCCGGCTCGGCGTGATCAACCATTATCCCGACCGGGCGGAGCTCTCGCCCGGCCGTACGCGGGTCTATGTGGACGACGGCGAGCCGGTCCGCATCCACCGCTACCGCGCGTTCATCCAGGACCGCCCGTTCGACGATCGGATGCTGGAGGGCGCCCCGGACGAGGCGCGGGGCGCCTGGCTGTTTCTCCGGCGGCGATGGCTGACCCACAACACGGTCCGCGGGCCGACGGTCGTCCTCTTCTACGGCGTCGAGGGGCACGACGGGTTCGTCAAGATTCAGTTCGACTCCATCTGGGACGTACACAAATGACCGACGAGAACCTGGGAGCAATGAGCGAGCCGGTCGATGCGTTCCTCGACTACCTCGCCGTCGAGTGCGGGCTCGCCGAGCGGAGCATCACGGCCTACCGGGGCGACATCGTCCGGTTCTGCCGCTACCTGCGGGTGCGCAAGAAGAACGACTTCGGCTCGGTCCGCCCGGGCGACATCGTCGGATTCATGGCCCGCGAGAAGGCCCGGGGCCTGTCGGTCAACTCGGTGTCGCGTGCCCTCGCCGCCGTGCGGATGCTGTTCAAGTTCCTGGCGGTCGAGGACCGGATCGAGAAGAACGTGGCCTCGCCGCTCGAATCGCCGCACCTGTGGCGGCGGCTGCCCGACGTGCTCGACGTGGCGGACGTCGAGGCACTGCTCGCCGCGCCCGACCCCGACACCACGCTGGGCCTCCGCGACATCGCCCTGCTCGAGGTGATGTACGCGACCGGGGCGCGGGTGTCGGAGGTGTCCGGCCTCGAGATGGGCGCCGTGAACCTCGACTTCCGGTTCCTCCGATGCTTCGGCAAGGGGTCGAAGGAGCGGGTCGTGCCCATCGGCGACCGGGCCGTCCGAGCGATCGAGCGATACCTGAGCGACGCCCGGCCGAAGCTCGACCGGCTCGACAGCCCACTGTTGTTCCTCAGCCGGACGGGCCGGAAGCTGGGCCGGCGGGCGATCTGGAACCGGGTGAACAAGCACGCCCGGGCCGCCGGGCTCCGGAAGAAGGTCTCGCCGCACACCCTCCGCCACTCGTTCGCCACCCACCTGCTCCAGGGCGGGGCCGACCTCCGCGCCGTCCAGGAGATGCTGGGCCACGCCAATATCGCCACCACCCAGATTTACACCCACGTGAACAAGGACCGCCTGAAGAGCGTCCACCGGCAGTTCCATCCCCGAGCGTGAGCAGGCCGGCCGGGCAGCGGGGCTGAGCAGGTCAAGCGGTCGGTCCAGACCGCCGCCACCGCCGGAGCTTCGCGATTGACCCTCACCCGGCCGCTCCGCGGCCGACCTCTCCCTGCCAGGGAGAGGGGTTATTGGACTGCGCAGCGGATACCTGCTTCGCCCCGCGCGGCGAGATATCGGCTTTGGTCCGCGCGGCGGGATATCGGCTGCACGAACCCCTCTCCCTCCCACCGGGAGGGAGAGGTTGGGAGAGGGTGGGGATTTCCGATGCTCCGCCACCACCGGGGCTTCGCGGCCGACCTCTCCCCCGGGTGGCGGCATCATCTCGCGTGTATGCGGGGCGTACCGAACCTTCCTCGCTCCCCGGTCACGGCCGCCACCGCTGCTTCGATCGTTTCCTGCGGCGGCCTTTCGGCTTCGCTGGCGCGGGTTCATCGGCCGGCTCGCCTTTGACCGCCTGGATTCTGTCGCGGAGTTCCGCGGCCCGCTCGAAATCGAGCCGGTCGGCCGCGGCGAGCATCTCTTCCTCCAGTTCGCGGAGCTGCTCGCCGGTGAGGTACTCGGCCTCGCTCTCGTGGACGACCGCCCGTGCCGTCTCGGAGGCGAGAATCTGGCGCTCGATCCCCTCGCGGACCTCCTTGCGGATGGTCTCGGGGGTGATGTTGTGCTCGCGGTTGTACTCGAGCTGGATGTGCCGCCGCCGCCGGGTCTCGTCGATGGCCCGTTCCATCGAGCCGGTCAGCTCGTCGGCGTAGAGGATGACGGTCGCGTTGACGTTCCGGGCCGAGCGGCCGATGGTCTGGATGAGCGAGGTCTGGGACCGGAGGAACCCCTCCTTGTCGGCGTCGAGGATGGCGACCAGCGAGACCTCGGGCAGGTCGAGCCCCTCGCGGAGCAGGTTGACTCCGACGATCACGTCGAACTTGCCCAGCCGCAGCTCGCGGAGTATCCGCACCCGCTCGATGGCGTCGATCTCGGAGTGGAGGTAGCAGCACTTGACCCCCTCGTCGAGGATGTAGTCGCTCAGGTCCTCGGCCATCCGCTTGGTCAGGGTGGTCACCAGGACTCGTTCGCCCGTTTCGACCCGCCGGTGGATTTCGTCGACCAGGTCGTTGACCTGTCCGCGTGCGGGCTTGACGATGATCTCGGGATCGACCAGCCCGGTGGGGCGGATCACCTGCTCGACGACCTCGCCGCCCGACTTCTCCAGCTCGTAATCCTCGGGCGTCGCCGACACGAACAGCACCCGGTCGAGCTTCGCCTCCCACTCGTCGAATCGCATCGGCCGGTTGTCGAGGGCGGAGGGGAGCCGGAACCCGTGCTCGACGAGGGTCTGCTTCCGCGACCGGTCGCCGGCGAACATCCCGCCGATCTGGGGGACGGTCACGTGCGACTCGTCGACGATGCACAGGTAGTCGTCGGGGAAGTAGTCGATGAGGGTGAACGGCCGCTCGCCCGCCTCGCGCCCGGCGAGGTGCCGCGAGTAGTTCTCGACGCCCGGGCAGTAGCCGATCTCGCGGAGCAGCTCGAGGTCGTACCGGGTGCGCGACTCGACCCGCTCGGCCTCGAGGTACTTGCCCTGGGCTCGGAAGTGCGCGATCTGCTCCTCGAGCTCCGCCTCGATCCGGTCCAGCGCTTTCTCGATCCGGTCCTCGGGCAGCACGAAGTGCTTGGCGGGGTAGATGGTCGCCCGGTCGTGGCGGGAGATGACCTCGCCGGTGAGCGGGTCGATGTAGGCGATCTCCTCGATCTCGTCGCCGAAGAACCCGATGCGGAGGGCGACCTCCTCGTAGGCGGGCAGAATCTCGACCACGTCGCCCCGCGGGCGGAAGGTGGCCCGGCGCAGCTCGTAGTCGCTCCGGTCGTACTGGATATCGACCAGCTTGCGGAGCAGCTTGTCGCGATCGACCTCCTGGCCGAGCTCGACGGCGACGATCATCCGCTTGTAGTCCTCGGGCGAGCCGAGCCCGTAGATGCAGGAGACGCTGGCGACGATGATCACGTCGCTCCGGCTCATCAGCGAGGTGGTAGCGCTGAGCCGCAGCCGGTCGATGTCCTCGTTGATCGACGCGTCCTTCGCGATGTAAACGTCCTGGGCGGGGATGTACGCCTCGGGCTGGTAGTAGTCGTAGTAGCTGACGAAATACTCGACGGCGTTGCGGGGGAACAGGTCGCGGAACTCGCCGTAGAGCTGGGCGGCGAGCGTCTTGTTGTGCGAGATGACCAGCGTGGGCCGCCCGAGGTTGGCGATGGTGTGGGCCATGGTGAACGTCTTGCCCGAGCCGGTCACCCCCAGCAGGGTCTGGTGTGTCTTCCCCTCGTCGCGGAAGCCGCGGGTCAGCGCCTCGATCGCCCGGGGCTGGTCGCCGGCCGGCTCGTATTCGGAGATGAGTTCGAAGTCGTTGTCCATTTGCCGTGTCTGCGGTCGTCCGAGGGGGTCAACGGGCGGTCCGGGCTATGGGCGACGCGAACACGCCCTTCAGCCGGTCGAGCATCCTTCTTCTCCGCCAGGTCGGGCCGAGCGTTCGGGGCCAGGCGCTCACCAGCGACGACGCCTTGACCGCTATCACTTTTTTCGTGCAGCAATCCGTCGCGGTCCTCGACGAACGAGGCGGTCCTTATGCCTTTTCTGGCTTTCCAGAAGGTCCTGTTCAAAGGCGTCCACGTCATTCCCGCATTCCGTCATCATCTGGCGGCGAATGTTCCGCACTTCTTCTACGATCGGGTCATCAATCATTCGAGAACTCCATCGCTTCTTCCGGCGTACATATATCGGGCGTCTCGATGCCCCGCTCCAGATTAACCGCCGACACGAACCGCCGGGTATCGGTCGTTGCAATGTGACGACAATTCCACGTAACCAGAATATCCATGCCGTGGAACGAGGCAATCGCCAGGTGATAGGCGTCGGGCAAACTGTGTTCCGGGAGCTTCAAGGCCGATGCATAGGACCGTGCAAGCTCGAAAATATCTGGAGTAACCTCAAGGATCGGGATCGCAGCTACTGCATCAAGCCTTCGTTCCGCAGCAGTGGCATCCCCACGCTCGGCCTCCCGGAGCACCACATCCGATATGTACGGCTCGCAGCGCGGCAACGCTTTCCTCCACCACTCGTGCGTGATCTGCTGGTGAGCCGCCACGATCAGATCGCGGCTGGGCCGCGCCGTGTAGTAGGAGATGACACTCGTCTCGATGTAGACGGTCGGTGCCATACACCAGATTATACTGCCAAATGTGCCGGCTGTCCACGCCGGAGAAAGGGGACAGACCGCCTATCGCCCCATCTGGTCCTCGGCGATCTTGACGGCGCGGAGCAGGGCGCGGGCGTCCTGTCCGATGAGGGCGAGGGTGTGCTGATGTGTCTGCTTCTCCTCGCGGAAACCGCGGGTCAGCGCCTCGAACGCCGGGAGCTGGTCACCGGCCGGCTCGTATTCGGAGATGCGTTCGACGTCGTTATCCGTTCTTGCGGGCGTCGGGTTTGTCGTTTTTGAGTTGTTCAACATCCTTGAGGTCAACATCGCGTCCTGCGGTCTCCTTGGCCGCGATAAGGTCTTCCCGGCTGACCACATAAAATGTCTGCCCCTGGTAAGCCATCGATTGGCGATGATCCCAAGCTGTTGGAAACGCGAGTCCGGGTGTCGATGTCTGCACGTCGATTCGGACTTTGTCTTGGAAAACCGTGATTTCGTTGGCCAGGATCTCGTCGGGTGACGTCAGGCAGGCCGTTCCCAAGCCCGCGTCCGCCAGTGCGTTCAACAGGCGTTCGGCGTTGTCAGGCGTCGCCTCGATCAAGATATCGAGATCGAACGTCGCCCGCGGCACCCCGTGCAGCACGGCCGCGATCCCCCCGATGACCACGTACTTGACGTTATGGGCGTCGAATGACGCGAACACGCCCTTCAGCCGGTCGAGCATCCTTCTTCTCCGCCAGGTCGGGCCGGGCGTTCAGGGCCAGGTTGGTCACCTCGCACAGGTAGTCCATCCGCTCGGCCAACGTCAGCGACTGGAACCATCGTGCCTTGGCCTCGGCCGACTCGCTCGCCCGGTCGTGAGAGACAAAACCATCCATATCTATATGCTACCACGAAGGTACGGCGGCAACAACAGGTCGGGAGGTCGGCCCGGGGCGTCATCGCCCCATCTGGTCCTCGGCGATCTTGACGGCGCGGAGCAGGGCGCGGGCCTTGTTGAGCGACTCCTGGTACTCGTTCTCGGGCACGCTGTCGGCGACGATCCCGCCGCCCGCCTGCACGTAGGCGTCCTGCCCGACGAGGGCCAGGGTGCGGATGACGATCCCCGTGTTCATATTCCCCCCGTAAGTGACGTAGCCGACGGCCCCGCCGTAAGGGCCGCGCACGTCCGGCTCGAGCTCGTCGATGATCTCCATCGCCCGAATCTTCGGCGCGCCCGACAGGGTGCCCGCGGGCAGGGCCGACCGCAGGGCATCGAAGCAGGTCTTCCCCGGCTCGAGCCGGCCGGAGACCTGGGAGGTGATGTGGATGACGTGGCTGAATTTCTCGATGACCATCACCTCGTCCAGGTTGACCGAGTTGTACCGGCAGACCCGGCCCACATCGTTGCGGCCGAGATCGACCAGCATGATGTGCTCGGCCCGCTCCTTCGGGTCGTTGATGAGGTCCTCGGCCAGGGCCGCGTCCTCCTCGTCGGTCCGGCCCCGGCGGCGGGTCCCGGCGATGGGGCGGACCACCATCCGGTCGCCGTCCACCTTGACCATCACCTCGGGCGAGGCCCCGATCAGCTCGAGGTCGCCCAGCTTGATGTAGAACATATAGGGCGAGGGGTTGATCGCCCGGAGCACCCGGTAGATGTCGAACGGGTCGGCCGTGGTCCGGGCATGGAGCCGCTGGGAGAGCACGACCTGGAAGATGTCGCCCGCACGGATGTATTCCCGGCACCGCTCGACCGATTCGAGGAAGGCCGGCTTCTCGAAGTTCGAGTCGAACGGTATCTCCTCGGTGCCCGCAGTCACGATGTCGTCGTGGACCAGCGAGACCGGACGGTTGAGCTGCTCGACCACCCGGTCGATCTCATCGACGACCGACCGGTAGGCCGCCTCGAGGTCGGTATCCTCCTCGATGTGGGCGTTCCCGATGACCTTGACCGTGTGGAACACGTGATCGAACACGATGACCGTGTCGAAGAACATAAAACACAGGTCGGGCAGCCCGAGCGACCGCCCGGGCCGGTCGGGAAGGTCCTCGACGTAGCGGACGACGTCGTAGGCGAAATAGCCGACCGCGCCCCCGGCGAATGAGTGCTCCTGCTCGGGCAGACCGGGCACGCCGACCGGCTCCGACCGGGTACACAGCCGCTCGAACTCGGCGACCGGATCGTCGCTGGCGTACTCGTCGACCACGTCGCCCCGCCGGTAGGTGACTCGCCCCTCGGAGCAGGAGAACACGCCGGCCGGGCCGAACCCCATCATCGAGTACCGCCCGATCTTCTCGCCCCCGGTCACGCTCTCCAGCAGGAAGCAGTCGTCGCCCCCACCGAACCGGAGGAACGCCGAGACCGGGGTCAGCGCGTCGCCGAGGAGTTGGCGGAACACGGGCACGATGGTGCCGGGCCGGGCGAGTTGCTTGAACTCGTCGAGGGTGGGCGAGTGCATGGCTGGTGGCTCCCAAAAGCGTCCGATTCGCGAGACCGGCTCGGCCCGTCGGCGGCCGCTCTTACATCGCCAGGCCGCCGTCGATGGGCAGCACCTGCCCGGTCACGTAGGAGGCGTCGTCGCCGGCGAGGAAGGCGACGCACTTCGCCACGTCCTCGGCCGTGCCCGCCTTCTCGTCGTCTGCGCCCGGCCGGCT
Organism: Planctomycetota bacterium; assembly: GCA_003559755.1. Taxonomy (GTDB): domain Bacteria; phylum Planctomycetota; class PUPC01; order PUPC01; family PUPC01; genus PUPC01. The sequence continues at coordinate 1,347 of PWKM01000053.1, read as the reverse complement.
CAGCGGGATGTTCCGGGCGAACGCCTCGCGGGCGGCCTCGTCGAGCGTCTCGGTCATCTCGGTCAGGATGTAGCCGGGTGCGACCGCGTTCACGGTGATCCCCCGCGAGCCGACCTCCTTGGCGACCGCCTTGGTCAGGCCGATGAGCCCCGCCTTCGACGCCGCGTAGTTCGCCTGGCCGGGGTTGCCGAAGATGCCGACGACCGACGAGATGTTGACGATCCGGCCCGCCTTCTGACGCATCATCTGGCGGACGACCGCCTTGGTGCACACGAACGCGCCCTTGAGGTTGACCGCGAGCACCGCGTCCCACTCGTCCTCACTCATCCGCATCAGCAGGTTGTCGCGGGTGATGCCCGCGTTGTTCACCAGGATCGACACGTTGCCGAACGCATCGACCACGTCCTTCACCACCGCGGCCACGTCGTCGAGCTTGGTCACGTCGCACCGGCGGGCGATGCACCGAACGCCCTTCGCCTCGATCTCGGCGACCGCGTCGCCGGCCTCGATCACGTCGGCCACGCAGATGTCCGCACCGCGCCCGGCCAGCTCGAGGCAGATCGCCTTCCCGATCCCGCGCGCCCCGCCCGTCACCAGTGCCGCCCTGCCCGTCAGGTCCTTCATAATCGCTCCTTCGTCAATCGACTCAGTCCAACACCAGTTCCGCTTCCAGTTTATCCACGTCGTCGGCGCTCTGCACGTTCTGCGTGGCCACCGACCGGTCGGTCCGTGCCAGCAGGCCCGACAGCACCCGGCCGGGCCCGACCTCGATCGCCCGGCTCATCCCGTCCTTGATCATCCGCTGCATCGAGTTGACCCAGAGCACCGGGCTGGTCAACTGGAGCGCGAGCAGGTCGCGAATCTCGTCCGCCGAGCCGACCGGCCGGGCCGACACGTTGCTGATGACCGGGGTGGTCGGCGTTCGGAACTCGACCTTCGCCAGCTCCGCCCGCAGGCCCTTCTCCGCCGGCTCCATCAGCGGGCTGTGGAACGCCCCGCTCACCGCCAGGGCGATCACCCGTTTGGCGCCCTTCTTCGCCGCCAGCTTGCCGGCGCATTCGACCGCTTCGAGCGAGCCGGACAGGACGACCTGTGCGGGCGAGTTGAAGTTCGCCGCCACCAGCACCCCCTTGCCCTGGCAGGCCGCGACGACCTCCATCGCCTCGTCGCAGTCGAGCCCGATGATCGACACCATCCCCCCGGCGGTCCGTTCGCTCGCCGCCTTCATAAACAGGCCCCGCTGCCGGACCAGCCGGACCGCGTCGTCGGCCGTCATCGCCCCGGCGTACACCAGCGCCGTGTACTCGCCCAAGCTCAGCCCGGCGGCCATGTCGGCGTCGGCGACCG
>PWKM01000224.1 GCA_003559755.1 Planctomycetota bacterium | reverse complement strand
TGACCGTGAGTTTGTCGGCCACTTCCTTGAGAAATTTCTCCGACTCGTCTTTGTTCTTGAACATCTGTCTTTGCTCCCGATACAACCTATTCTTCCAGTAACGAGTGCGACTCTGTTAGAGGAATAGTGCAAATAGCGTACCGAATGCACAGAAAAAAGAGAGCTGTATCGGGGAGCGTTCTGTATCTACTTGTCAAATAGCTGGTTACAACACAAAGATTATTGAAATTGACCGGACCGGGGAATCCCGCCTGTGTCGCTACAGGTCTATTTTTGGCAACACGGGAGAATGTCCCTGACCGATTATCTGACGTAAGGCATTGTAGGATTTGGGCTTAGCAATGACCGGCTCGATGTTGCAAAAAAACAACACCTTTTCGTGCATGTTGCCCGAAAGCATCATTATCAGGGCTGGAGGGTTGAGTTGTGGCAGGTCAAGAGGCGGCGGGTTCGTCTTCGGGTTCCTCGGGGTCCCCCTCGGCGGCGGTCTCCCGGTCCGTCAATGCTCCGTGCAGGTAGATGAGCACCTGGGCTCGGACTGCATCGTCGCCTTCGGCTTTCAGGTCGACGTTGACCACCTGCATGTAGTTGTTATGCGATTCGACGCGTGAGAGGAACTGGCCGAGGGCGTGGTACGGGCCGCGAAGGTCGAGCCGGTAGGGTACGCGGGCCAGCTCTCCCCCGATGTGAATGGGTTCGGACTGGTTTGTCCGGTCGATCCGCAGGCCGTGCTGGTCGGCGGACCAGACCAGGTCCTCGAGCGCGCCCGACATGTCCGACTTCCCGGGGACTCGTTTATCGAACGCGGCAAGCCGGCGATTGAACTCGCGGTTCTCTTCGATGAGCTCTTGCAACCGTCGCCGCTGCTCGACGTTGGTCTCAAGTTCTTTCACGGCCGCGGCGTTCTGCCGGGCCTGTTGCCTTCCCTGTGCGAGGATTGGGGCGATGAAGAGAATCTGCACGAGGACCACGGCGGCGATATTGAGTGCCGCCAGACAGCTCGCGATGACGACGTCCTTCTGCCGCAGGACGGTCTTACGTGCCATCGTCGCCCTCCTCGAGGACGAAATCCTCTTCGATCAGTTCGGCCAGAGGCGGCTCTCGGAACCGCAGGATGATCGAGAATTGCTTGACGGGGTACCCGTCGAGTTCGGCGTGATGACAGTACTCCAGCTCGGCGGACCTCAACATCTGGCGGAACCCCTCGTCCATGTTCAATGCCCGCAGGAAGCTGGCGACTTCCAGGTCCGTCCTTTCTTCGTCTCCGTAACCGAGAATCTTGCCCGTCCGGGCGGAATAATCGAGCGAGACGGTGGTCAGTCGGAGATTTTCGGGAAGGGATTCGGCGATCGACTTGAGCACCGGAGTGAAAACAACGCCCGACTGGGTAATGGCGGTGATGGCCGCCGCCTTCTCATACATCGAGTCCCGCTCGTTCTCCGCCTGGGCGAGCCGGCCGGGCAGTTCACGATACTCCCCGAGTTCCTGCCTGAGCTGGATGTGTTCCTGCCGATGTTTTTCATATTCCCGCTGCACCACGCTGGCCGTGGCGAACTGGGTGATGAGCCATATCACACTGATCGCCAGGAGGCCGAGCAGCGGCATATAGGGCGTCGGGCTCGACCGGGTGGGCCGGGCTTCCGGCGGGATCAGATTAATCCGCATAAGTAAGCCCTCCGGCAGCGGCGGCCACGGCGAGCCCGTGAACGGTCGGTTCAAACTTGCCGGTATGGTCCTCGATGGCGTCGTTCGTATCGAGCACGTTCACCTCGAGCTCGAGCCGCCGGGCCAGGAAGTCCGTCAGTTCGCTGCGGTCTGCAGACTCGCCCAGCAGGAACAGGCGGCGGACGGCGGGGGACAGCAGCTCGATCTCAAAATAGTCCAGTGTCTTGTTCGCCTCCCGGACGATCCGGTCCAGGTACCGTTCACTGGGGCCATCCGCCTGCTCCGGCTCTTCGTCCTCATCGGCGGTCAGGTGGCTCGTCCCCAGTTTCAGGATGGGTCGCGACAGGGTGAGCTTCTTGCGGGCAACGATGTACATCTCGCTCCACTCGGGCGCGATCTGCATCACCGCGACGGGATAGGTCTGGTCCAGCCCGGCCCGTACCATGAGGTTGGTGACCGAGACGCCTTCCACCTCCATCGCGTCGACGGGACAGTTCGAGTCCATAAACGAATCGAGGATCAGCCGCTGCTTCTGAGCCGATATGCTGCAGGCGAACACTCGACATCGCTCGCCGTGCCGCTCGGAGATGACCGCCTGGTGACAGATTTCGCCGGCGGAGTCGCCCAGTTTGTTCTCGAGCTTCAACCTGACCGCGTTGTCCAGTTGGGATTCGTCTAGCGGCGGCATGATGAAGTAGTTGCTGGGGGCCAGGTCGCTGGAGACCGTCAGCCGGGTGACCTCCGATTTCAGGTTGATCTTCTTGCGCGCCTTGCGAAGAAGCACCGAGACCTCCTCCGCCGGCCATCCCCCCGGCTCCCGGGAGAACGAGTGGCGGAACAGTTCGAGCACCTCGACCACATCGTCCTTCAAGAGGACGTTCGCCATCGTCAGGGCGTTGTGCCCGACGTGGATCCCGAGGACTTTCGGGCTTTTCTTCGTGCGTCCCAACATCGCCATCTCCTCGATCTCATCAGCCGTCGGGCCCAGCGATCACATCCGAATTCGTCCATGCCCGGCGGTGCCACTGACCGGCTTGAAATCGCATCCACATCTTGATATTCCGTACCGCCAGCGGGCTGGCCTGGCTGGGCCAGTAGGCAGTGACCGTTATCTGCCTTCGATTCCCCGCCGGCTGTGTGACGGTGTATGAGTACTCACCGGCCAATTTGCCCTGGTCATCATAAATGGCGGTCAGGGGGTGTTCGTATGGCCAGGTATCGCTGACCCCACTGTTGACATAGGCGGTCGCGTCAGCGAGGCCCAGCTCGGCCAGATATTTTGCCCGGGCATCGCCAGTTGCATCCTGATCTCTTTGCAGGCCCGTTACGTAGTAATCGACGGCTGTGAGCAGGAACACGGACAACACGGTGATGAGGAGCGCCACGAGGCACAGGGCAGCCCCTCGCTGCCGCCTGCATGCACGGCTCGTTCTAATTCCTGTGTGCCACATACCGTTCGCCCTTGTCTACCAGCTCGATACCTTTTCGCGTCAGGCAGGCGGCCCTGATCTCCAACCGGGTGAGGTTCCCCGGCTCGACGGCAAACGCAGTTAAGCCGGGGCACAGTGTCTGGAAGGCGCGGCCCGACGGCAGCGACGTGTTGCCCTCCGCCCGGTCGATTGTCAGCGTCTGGCCGGCGCTGTCCCGCAGATGGATGAACTCGTCGGTGATCGGCGGCGAACCGTGGAACTCAAAGGGGAAGACATAACTCGTGTCGTAAAAAACGTATCGACGCAGTTGCCGTACCCCGCGGTCGGTCTCGAACGGGCAATATACCACCACGCCCTGTACGGCCGGGGTGTTCGATGACGTCACCTGAAACACCCCGTCGGCGTCCCGGAATAATGGCATTGCAACAGCGTATAGCTGGTATTCGAGCCCATCGCCGCACACGGTTACAGCCGTCGCCCCCGCCTCGCCCAGGTCTTCGGTCAGTTGATCTAATGCATTGTTGACACGAGACCCGACCACTCCTTTGGCAAACGCGGTGACGAACACATCGACTCCACCGTCCAGAGCAATCACAAACGCCCCCAATACCACACACATCAGGGCGGCAGCAATAACGGCCTCGACATAGGAAAAGCCCCCGCGCATCAGAGGCGATTTGCAATGCCAGGGGCGGTACTGCACGGTCTTGCTCCTTCCTCGAACTTCGAATCGATCTGGCTCCGAGAGACGGCCGGCAGGAAAAGCAGGGGCTAGCCCCCGGCCATCCCGAATACCAGTGTCGCGCGGTGAGCTTCCGACCCAATATCAGCCGGGTACTGCACCCGCACGGTCACCTTCCACCAGTTCGCCGTCGCATGGCTGCCGGCTGCTTTCACCACGACATCCATCCCGTCAACGGCGTCGTACTGGGCACAGAGTGCCTGCCAGTCGCCCGTGTGCCCGATAACCGTCTCGGCGATTTCCTGGGCCTTTGCCAGGGCTTGCCTGGTGTTGTGGGCCTGCTGCTGTCCGTCGCTTACCGCGACCAGCACCTGGACCAGGCACCCGACTGCGACGGTCAACAGCCCGAGTGCCACGATGAGTTCGACCAGGGTCGTTCCGACACAGCGTGCGCGACGCTGCATACGAGGTTCGCACCATCGCGCGCCGCTGTCATTATTCACTGATCGGGGTCCACAACGGGTTGTCGCCCGGATTTTCAGTGAAGACATCTGGAATGACCGGGTTGTCGTGCCAGTCGGTACCCACGTCCGGTGTGACCGCCGAGCTGTCCACGTCGATCTCGTAAATCACGCCTTCCTGGGTGACGCAGAACTCCTTCTGTCCGCTCCGGCCGTCCTCGACGGGGATTGCGCCGAAGCAGTAGGAATACATCGAGGTCCCGTCATCGACCTGGCCGAACAGATAGCCCGACTTGCGACCATTGGACAGGGACCGATCGATCAGCCCCTCGGCAGCCAACTGCTCAAGGGACCCATACTGGTTATAGCGGTTCATGTATGTCCCTTGTGCGGACATCAGAGTCCGCAGCGAGCCGATGGCTCCCGTCTCGTTCGCGCTCATCCTCGAGCGCATCAGGTTGGGGATGGCGAACGCGGCCACGATGGCGATGATCGCCAATACGATCATCAGCTCGACCAGTGTGAACGCCTTTTTGCTTCTGTTGAACATTGAACATCTCCTTTCTCTGGCACCGGGCAATCTCGGCCGCAGGTTGGAGCGGCCCTGGGGTTTTTCGTCCCCCAGGGCCACGTCCATTTGCCGCCAACGAGTTCCCAGGCCTGGGAACACACGTGGCTCCGGAGGGATGCCTATTCGCTGATCGGCGTCCAGATGTCCGGATGGTCGCCCGGATCGACCTTAAACGAATCAGGCACGTTGCCCTCGCCGGGAACCCAGACGGTGCCGTCCGCCTGGCTCATCGCGGTCGTATCGAAATCGGCCTCGTACACCGTCCCCTGCTGGGTCACGATGTACTCCTTCTCGCCGCTGCGGCCGTCTTCGACCGGTGCGGCGGCGAAGGCGTAGGCGTAATCGAAACCGGTCTCGATTTCGCCGAACAGGTAGCCCGACTTCCGGCCACTGGCCAGGGAGGCATCGATCAGCCCCTCGCTGTGCAAGTTCGCCAGATTGCCGTACACGCCGTGCCTGTTCATGTAGGTTGCCTGTGCGGACATAATCGCCCGCAGACTGCCCACCGCGCCGGTCTCGTTCGCACTCATCCGCGACCTCATCAGGTTCGGGATGGCGAACGCGGCCACGATGGCGATGATCGCCAACACGATCATCAGCTCGACCAGCGTAAACGCTCGCTTTCGTCTGTTCATCTCCATTTCCTCCTCGAGGAAAAAAACGCACAAAACATCGCGGCGGGGACCACCCCCGCCAGAAAAACAGGCAGCAAGTCAGGTCATATGCCAATCTCCTTTCCCTGCCCTCCGGCGGGCTGGCCTGCAGCCGACCGGGAAGGCAGTATTTCGCCGTGTGGCAGTTGACAGAACGGGGTTGCTCGCCTGAGCCTCCCCCACATCCTCCGATTGTCAAAGCGGCCTGGGCCGCTGATACCAAGTAAAGTTTCGGCAGGACAACAGATGGTGTTAAGGTTTTCACGGCATTTTTTCCGGCTTTTTTCGAGCAGCCGGTAACCAACCGACGCCCTTCGACACATCGCAGCATTCACTGCCGACACCGGAAACCGCCAGACATCCCACGGCGTAACAGGCGAAGTGCGAATCACACAACCGACCAACCGGGCCGGATGTCCCCCGTTCTCTTCCTGGGCGGCCATGTTGCCTAGCCATGTTGCAATAAAGCAACATGACATAAGGGGTTACATGTCAAATGGTTACGCTGGACGTGCAGTTCAGTACAGCAATCGGGCGTCCATAAAAATCAACATTCCCACCGGCCCCACAAATGTCGTGCAGGATTTTCTTGTAACGTATCCCTATGTGCTACAGCGGTTTGCAGAAGTCACCGTGTTTTTCGCGCGGAACGGGCATCTCTTTTGCATATAGGACAGGTGCCCGCTTGAGTGGGCCTTTGGCAACTGTCTCGGCGCCGCGAAAGGGATCCGATGGAATTGGTTTACCTGGGAATCTATCTACTGGTGCTGATCGCTGCTGCGGTCTGCGGGTGGTCGGCAAGTAAAATGTCGTCCAGGCGGTTTGGATTGTGTTTGTTTGGTGCGGCAGCGGTGATATGCTTGCGGGCATTGCTTTACGCCCGACCGGAATACGAGCAGCACCTGCTGTTTTTGTGGAACGACTACGTCTATTTCGCTGAATGGAGCGGTCCTGCGGCGATGCTGGTGGTCTTCGCCATGGCCGGCCGGCTGGAGGGAGTGCGGGTGCGACGGGCGGTTGGGGCCGTTCTGATCCTGATCGCACCTGTCTTCTTCTGGGAGACGGCTGCTGTGTGCCTGCGGCCGAGCTATGGGATGCCCGCCCGGTTTGATGAGAACGAGGTCTGTCTGCAGAGTACCAGCCATTCGTGCGGACCCGCTGCGGCTGTTACGCTGCTGCACTCGATGGGGAAGAGCGTGAGCGAGGGCGAGATGGCGAACCTGACCCTGCTGCGCCCCGGGCAGGGGGTCACTGCTCTTGAGCTTACTCGCGGGCTGAACGTGGCGCTTCGTTCCGCCGGTTGGCGTGCCCGGATCGACCGGCTCAATGAGCAGGAGCTCGCCTGGCAGCGCCGGCCGTTTATGGCCGAGCTGCGCCGGCCCGGCGGCCGTTTCCACTGCGTGGTGGTCCGAAAGGTACACAGCGATTCCGTGGTGGTTGCCGATCCTGCTTACGGGGAGAAGGTCGTCGATATGGCGGGGTTTCTGAGCGAATGGACGGGGATTACAATCACCGCGGTGCCCTCTGCCGGGCGTCGGGCGACGCTGGCCCGGGTGTTACATTGAAGTGACGCGGACGACCTCTTCCAGCGTCGTGACGCCCGCCAGTGCCTTTCGTATCCCACATTGGAACAGGGTGGTCATGCCCTGCTCACGGGCACGCGCCCGCAGTTCTGCGATGTTTGCGCCGTCGGCGATCATCGCCTTGATGTCCGGGCGAACAGGCATGAGTTCGGCAACGCAGGTCCGGCCTTTGTACCCCGTGTTCCCGCAGTGTTCGCATCCCTCGCCCTGGTAGGTGTATCTGGCGTCCCTGGCATCCTCCGGGAACTCGTCCCCGTATTTATCGAGCACGGTCTGCGGTATTTTGACCGGTTTCTTGCACCGGTCGCAGACCCGCCGGACCAGCCGCTGGGCCTGGGCGAGGTTGAGCGATGCCGAGAGCATGAACGGCTCGACTCCCATGTCGAGCAGTCGTGATACGGCGCCGGGCGCATCGTTGGTGTGCAGGGTGCTGAGCACGAGGTGGCCAGTCAGCGCCGCCTTGATGGCAATGTCGGCGGTCTCGTGGTCCCGAATCTCACCGACCATCACCACGTCGGGGTCCTGGCGGAGGATCGAGCGCAGGCCGCTGGCGAAGGTGAGCCCCACCTTGGCGTTGCACTGTACCTGGTTGATCCCGAAGATGTTGTACTCGACCGGGTCCTCGAGCGTGATGAGGTTCACGTTGTCCCTATTTAGGTTGTTGAGCGCGGAATAGAGCGTGGTGCTCTTTCCCGAACCGGTCGGCCCGGTGACCAGTACGATGCCGTTCGGCATGTTGATCGCTTCGAGGAACAGGTCGCGGGCATCCTCTTCGAAGCCCATGTCGGTGAGGTCGAGTTGGAGGCCGCTCTTGTCCAAGATTCGCATCACGACCTTTTCGCCGTGCTGGGTGGGCAGGACGGAGACGCGGAAATCGATATCGCGGTCCTCGTAATCGAGTTTCATCCGACCGTCCTGCGGAATACGATGCTCGGCGATGTCAAGGTTCGCCATAATCTTGATGCGCGAGACGAGCGGCGGATAGACGCTCTTGCTGCCGTCCAGAACGGGGCAGAGCCGCCCGTCCTGGCGATAGCGGAGCCGAAACTCTTTCTCGTATGGTTCGAGATGAATATCGCTGGCCTCTCGTGCGATGGCGTTGTTGAGGATCAGCTCGACGAGTCGAACGACCGTCTCTTCCCTGGCCTCGACCGCCCCCTTGGAGTTACCGCCCCCTTGCTGGGCTTTTTCGATGGCATCCTGCATCTCTTTTTCGGAAGCAGCGTGCCTTTTGAGCCGCACCTGGGCCTGCTTCTGGGCCTCGACCCGCTTGTAATTCCGATCAATCGCCTTCCTGATCTGCTCGTCGGTCGAGACGATCGGGACAACGTCACAGTCGGTCCGCCTGCTCACCTCGTCGAGTGCAGCCAGATCGAGGGGGTTGGACATGGCGACGGAGAGCACACCTTCTGCCCGGGCGAGCGGCAGGAACATGTGTTTCTCGGCCAGGTCCCGGCTGACAATGGCGAGCAGATCGATCTGTACGGAGTAATCGCTGACGTCCAAATAGGCGATCCAGTCGAACAGGTCGCAGAAGAAGGCGGCACGATCGATCGGCGACAGGTCCTGCTGGCGACAGAGGTTCTCGTACAGGGAGCCGCCGACCTCCTCTTGTGTCTCGAGGAGGTTCTGGACCTGGTCTTCGTCCAGATAGCGACCGCCATAGAGTACCCGCCGCAAGCGGTTGCGTGCCGCCCCGCCGTCCATCTCGAGCGAGCCGGGGGGTTCGGTCATCACGCCCTGCCCGTCGCTGGTCTGCTCGGGATTCTGGGGTCTATCTTTTTCTGGTGTCGGATCCATCGTTCATCTTCTTTGTCATTCGGCGTCCCGGTTCTCCACCTCACCGTCGTTTGCCGCCTCCAATGTTTCCACCAGCGCATCCGCGCCTTTTTCTTGCGGCTGGTTCTCGTCGCTCTCTACGTTGGACGGCTGTCCGCCCATCTCGATGGGGAAGTGCTCTTCTTGGGTGCCGGAATATTCTTTATCGATCAGGCCTTCCATCTGTTCGGATGTACATAACAGGCGGCGGACCCTCAGGCCCGTTTTTTCCTCGATGTCGGCAAGTGCCTCTTCATCGAGCGGGTTGGCGCATATGACGGTGAGGAAGTCCCTTGCCTTGCTGACCGGCATCAGCCGGTGTTCCCTGCAGAAGGTCTCGGACAGGAGGCCCCTGACCCCGGGTTCGATATTGCAGCAGTTGGCGGGCAGATAGGGGATGCGCAGGATTCGGATCAGCAGGCCGTTCAGGTAGTCCTGCAGCAGGATACCTTCTCTTATCAGGACATCCCCCAGATACTCGCCGGGATGCTCGGCCTGCGCCTCCGCGATGTTCTCCTCTGTGAGGATTCCGGAGTCGACGAGAAGGCGGGCGAGCCGGCGCGACGCCCTGGTGGCATCCGCCGACCTGTCCACTTCATTTGTCTGATCGTCCGCCATTTTGCCTCCAAGTCCGTCCGCCCGGTTGACGACCCAACGCATTCCGGCGAGCCGGCGGGCACCCGTGCTTATCCCCCGATCGACTGTGTGAGCTTGATCATGGGGAAGAAGATGGACACGACAATGCCGCCGACCACGAGTCCGAGCATGCCGATCAGCAGCGGTTCGATCATCGAGGTGAGTCCCTCGATGGCCGAGGTCACCCGTTCGTCGTAAAAGTCGGCGACCTTATCCAGCAGCGAGTCCAGTTCACCGGTCTGTTCGCCCACCGCGATCATTTTCACCAGCATCGGCGGAAACACGCTGCGAGTCTCGAACACCTGGGCCAGCCCGGACCCGCCGCTGACACTGCCAATCGATTTCTTGACCGCGCTTCCGATGACCGCGTTGCCCGACGCCTCCTCGACGATGGCGAGGGCATCGAGGATGGGCACTCCGCTGGAAAGCAGGGTGCTCAACGTCCGGGAGAACTTGGCGATGGCCACCTGGCTGAACAGCGACCCGAACACCGGCATCCTGAGCTTCAGCATGTCGAAGGCGTATTTGCCTTTCTCCGTCTTCAATATGACGACAAAGGAAGCCACCACGGCGACAATGATGAGCAGTGTGGCCACGATGTTGTTTGTGGCAAAATCGCTGATGCCCAACACAATCTGCGTGGGCAGGGGCAGGTCGCCGTCGAGCAAATCAAAAATCGCCTCGAACTGGGGGACCACCACCAATATCAACACCGCCGCGACGGTGACGATCATCCCGGTGGCCAGAACGGGGTAGGTCATTGCCGATTTGACCTTCTGCTTGACCCGCTGGGCCGACTCCATATATCCCGCGAGCTGGTTCAGGATGATTGCCAGTTGGCCGCTGGCCTCGGCCGCTCTCACCATGCTGATGTAGATGGTGGGGAATATCCTGCGGTATTTCGCGATGGCGTCCGACATCCGGGTGCCCCGGCGGATCTCCGCCAGAATGTCATACAGGACCGCCTGGAACCCCTCGGCACTGGTCTGGTCGGCCAGCGTCTGGAACGCCTGGTCGATGGGCAGGCCCGCATCGACCATCGTCGCGAGCTGCCTGGTAAAGACGCACAGGTCCGCCGATTTCACCTTCGCCCGGCGCGCCGCGGCCGGCGCCCGGCTGCCGGCTTTTTCTTTTTTGGGGGTGTCGGCCCGGGCTTGTTGAGCGGTTTCCGAATCATCCTCGGGGGTGATCGTGGTGGGGGTCAGCCCATCACGCCCCAGTCGAGCGACGACGGCGCCCGGGTTCTCGGCGGATATACTGCCGGTCCGTGTCTGGCCGTCGTCGGCTATTGCCTCGTAGGTAAACGTCGGCATCTACTCGAGCTCCTTCCCCTGCCCATCGTCGTCCTTCTCGTTCTCCCATGGATTGCCGTGCAGGCGGTGCTCATTCCTGTGATTCAGGAGCCGTTCCTCGAACTCGTCCGCCTGGATGCCGGCGGTCTCATCGTCCAGCAGGGTGGCGGAGACCAGTATGACCAGGTTGCTCTTCTCCCGCCGGCTCCGGGTGGTCCGGAAGAGCCCGCCCAGGAGCGGGATATCCTGCAGCAGCGGCAGCCCCCTGACGAACTTCTGCTCGTTATATCGTATGAGTCCCCCGATGACGACCCACTTGCCATCGGCGATGGTGACCACGGTCTTGGCTTCGCGGGTATCGATAATTGGAGCGGACGGTTCGGTATCGGTCCATCCGGTGAGCTCGAGCACCGCGGGGCGAATGTCCATCTCGATCCGTCCGTCGGCCAACACTCGCGGCGTCACCTCGAGCTTGACCCCGGTCTCCTCGAAGCTCACTTCCTCGTCGGTCAGCGTCACCTGGTCGACGACTCGGGTTTGCCTGGTGACCACGGGGACCTGGTTGACCACGTTCATCTCGGCCTTCTGTTTGTGGGCGGTGGCGATCTGGGGTTCGGAGAGGACCTCGGCCACCTCCTTCTGCACCAGGGCATCGACCACCGCATCGATTCGCTCGGTGACGAAGGATGTGGTGACAGTGGTGATCGCCTGGGTGGTCTGAGTGAGGTCGATTGCCAGGTCGCCGCTTCCGTCGAACCGGCCCGATTCGAAGAGATATCGCACCGATATGCCCAAGCTGCGGGCTCGGTCCACCTTGATCTCGATAATTTTCGCCCTGATCGAGACCTGCGGCACCGGCCGATCGACCAGATCGAGTATTTCCTCGACCTGGCGGAGCTGGTCCTGGGTGCCGACGATCACCAGTTGGTTCGCCTTCGGGTCCATCGTGATGTCGGTCGCCTCCGGGATGGCGGCCGGCACCAGCAAACGGGCAGCGTCCGCCGGCTCCTTGAATTTCAGTTCGAAGACTCGGACGGCTCTCACCGGAGCATCCAGTGCCGTGATAACCCGGGTCGCCCGTTCGATCTGCCCCTCGGTGCCGGTGATGATGAGCCGCCGGGAGGCACGGTCTTCCCGGATATGACTGTCGTCGGGCAGGATCGCCGGGACCAGCAGCTTCGCCGTCTCGGTCACATCGGCGTGGGCGAGCGAGAACACCTCCATCCGAACCGGCTCCTCCGGCTTCTCTTCAGCCGCCCGCTGGTCGGCAGTTACCACCTCGTATATGCCGCTATCGCGGCGGACCAGGATGAAACCGGCGTTGTTGAGAATCGCGTCCAGTGTATCGAGCACCGGGGCGCCCGATATATGCAGGGTGACCTCGCCCGACAACCGGGTGGTCCCCACAACATTGATCCCGTGTGCCCGGGCCAGGGCGGTGACCACGGCGCGAAGGTCCGCATTTTCGAGCGATACCGAAACGTCGTCTGCGCCCGTGCCACCCTCCCTGGCGGCGACCTCGCCGGGAACGTCGTCGGCACGGGCCAGGCCGCCGGGGGCGACCAGGGCGAGGCCCACCCAGATGAGAATCGCAAGTTTCCTCATCCTAACGCCCACCCCCTCTCAGCGGGCGTTGATCGAGCGCCAGGCGGACTTCATCCTGCCCGTCGGTAAGGACCACCGAGTTCGCGCCGATATGCTTGACCACGACCCCCTCGGCCACGCTGTCCCCTTCTGTAAATACCCGGTTATCGATGATGGCGAGCACCCCGTGGGGCGTTGTCACGATCCCCTGGAGTGTCAGGTCCATTTTCTTCAGTCGGCTGCTTCGTTGCGCCTCTTCGAATTCGGCGGGTGCGAACGGACTTCGAAGGCCGGCGGTCTCGTAATGGTAGATTCGCCGCTCGATTTTGCTGAGGTCGATGGAGATCACATCCAACGGCAGATCGGTGATCTCCGGTAAACGCCGTGCTTCACCCGGGGGAGGGGGGCGGTCGGCCTCGTCCTCCTCCCGCCTTGTCGCCGGGCGCCTCTGCCGGCCCGGCGCCGGGGCCTGTTCAGACCGGGCTTCTTGGGCGCCGGATGCGGCGGCCCTGGCGGCGGGGCTGGACGGGTCGGCCACCGGGCTGTACCCGGTGAAGACCGGACGCAACTGGATGACACACAGCACCACGGCAATAATGCCGAGCACGATCATTACGATCTTCTTCTGCTGATTCTTCGTCATTGCCAT
>PWKM01000146.1 GCA_003559755.1 Planctomycetota bacterium | reverse complement strand
TCTCGGACGACCGTTTGCCCTCGGATATTGCCGCGCAGAGCGCTCCGGTTCGCCCCGGTGCTGAGATAGAGCGAGTTCCGGTCGGGCACGAATGCGAGGTTCCCGTATGGGTGGCGGTCGCAAGGGGTCGGTTCCTCTTCGTTGGCGGGCAGCGGAACCGTTCGGTAGCCGCCGTCCTCCAGGTTTCGGCGCTTCCAGTTCGTGAGGTTGAGGCAGGTCACAGTGTTTGCCGCCACGTCGAATGCCATGACCGAGTTGGCATAGATCGTGTGGCCGTGTTGATCGGTGCTCCATCGGTCCATATAGAGCATCCGCCCGCCGACCGGGTCATAGACCAGTTTGTTCCAGCCGACGGGGCGATGTCTGCCGCCCTCGGGCGGGGCGATATACTCGGGCTCGACCCGTATCCAGGTGTTGAGCGGCATATCGGGCATGTACACGGCCGCCTCGTTGCGGCCGGGCTCGCCGGCGCGACTCGGCTGCACCGCATCGACCCGGCTGCATCCGGTGACGCCCAGCATGCCCAGGGAGGCGATCAGCCCAATGATAAACCCCCGATTTCGCATCATATGAATCCTCCGTTCGGTTCTTGCGGCAGTACGCCCGCGTCGATGGCCCGGAATGAACCGGGCTCGTTCGGGCGCACGTTCAGGGGGCGCGAACCTCAAAGTTCGTGCCCCCACGAATGCCTCGATATGCGGACATCTTTCGGCTGGCATGATCGGCCTGTCAGTTCGCCGGGGGCGTGCCAATCGGCACCAGGTACAGCGTCTGCTGTCGCTCCGGCAGTTCGAGCAGTTCATCGACCTGTTCGTCCCGGAAGGCGCCCACCGGCACCCCGGCCAGCCCCAGTGCCTCGGCCTGGAGCAGCAGGTTCTGGGCGGCGTGGCCGACCTCCATATTGACGTACCGCTTGGCCCGTTCACCATATCGGCCGGCCGTCCGCTGTACGTCGGCGGCGAAGACGAATACCACCGGGGCGGACTCGACGAACGGCTGGCCGAGTGCGGCCGCCCGGAGCCGGCCCCGCAGGTCGCCCTCGAGGTGGGGGACGAACGCGTGTTCGGCGGGGACGTAGCGGTTGACGCCCTCGGCGGTCACCACGTACAGCTCGAGCGGATACGTCGCCCCGGCCGAGGGGGCCGCACGGTACCCGCGCCGGGGATCGGTCACGCCCTGGGCCGCCCAGCACAGTTGGGCGATCACCCGCTCGGCGGGGACCGCATCGGTAAACTGTCGGACTGATCGTCGTGCGGCAATTGCCTCTTCGACAGACATCTCACCCTCCTTTGCTGCTTCCGGCAGGGCCGCTGCATTCTGATTATTGGCGGCAAGCACCCCCACTCCTATAAGAACTGCACCGCCGATCAGCAACAGCAAAAGCAACACACCTCGCATTCCCCTGGTCATAGCGCCACCTCCTTATATATCAATCAGGCCGGTTCCACGCACCAGTTCAATCATCGTAAGGTTCATTATATGAGCGCCCCCGGATGCGGGCAAGGGGATAGGCGAAGGTTGAACGGGACTTGAAAGCCCGGCCCGGCTCTGATACTGTTTTCGAGGTTGGCCGATATTTCCAAAGGAGGGCGTGTTGGGCACGGAGAAAAGGATGTGCCGGAACGAAATGCAGGAACGGTTGGACAAAATCTTCCAGGGTTATGACGTGCGAGGAATCTATCCCGACGAGTATGACACCGATGTCGCGTACCGTCTCGGCAGAGCGGCGGTCGAGTTCTGCGGCGCCGAGAGGGTCATCATCGGGCGCGACATGCGCCGCGGGGGGCCGGAACTGTTTTCGGCACTTGCGAACGGGGCGATCGATCAGGGGGCCGACGTGACCGACGCGGGCATGTGCAGCTCGGACGCCCTGTATCATGCCGGGGCCGACGGCGGCTATGACCTGTCGCTGATGGTCACCGCGTCGCACAACCCCGCCGAGTTCAACGGCACGAAGATTGTTCAGAGCGACGGCACCTCGGTGGGCAAGAACTCGGGCCTGCTCGAGATCAAGAAGATGGTGCTGGAGGGAGCGTTCCCGGAGGCGGGCGGTCGGGGCACCTTTCGGAATGACGAGGGCGTGATGGAGCGGTTCATCGACTACGCACTCGGGTTCATCGATCCCGACAATCTCACTCCGCTCAAGATCGTTGTCGATGCCGGCAACGGGATGGGCGGGGTCCTCACCGAGCTTCTCCGCGCGCACGTGCCCTTCGAGATCATCCCAATGAACTTCGAACCGGATGGCACTTTCCCTGCACACGATCCCGACCCCACTCGGCCGGAATGCGTGGAGATACTCCGGCAGCGAGTTCGGGAAGAAAACGCCGATCTGGGGCTGGGATTTGACGGGGACGCGGATCGGGCCGCGCTCATCGACGAGAAGGGAGGGCTGATCAACGGCTCGGAGCTCGGTTCGGTGCTCGCCAGGAAAATACTGGCGAGACAGCCGGGTGCGAAAATCTCGTATTGCCTGGTATCGAGCTGGACGATCCGCGACACGATCGAGGACCACGGCGGTCAGCCGGTCATAACCCCGGTCGGCGGAGCGAACATCCGCCAGGTCATGAAGGAAGAGGACATCGTGCTGGCGACCGAACGGTCCGGCCATTACTATCTAAAAGAGAACCACCTGGCCGACTCCGGCCTCATCGCCGCACTGATGGCGCTGGAGGATCTCTGTCAAGAGGGATGCATGCTCTCGGAACTGATCGACCCGTACCGGAAGTACCGGATGGCCCCCGAGTTGAGCATCCTGCTCGGGACACCGGAATCATCGGTCAGCGAGCTGGACGAGATCAAGCGGGAGAAGATGCAGCGGGCGAATGAGTTCGCGCAGGGGGCCGAGGTGATCGTCCGCAACGAGCCGCGGTTCGAGTTCAAGGACTGGTGGTTCTGCGTCAGGCCGTCGGGTACCGAGCCGCGCCGGCTCCGGATGACCGTCGAGGCGAAAACACAGGAACAGCTCGACGAGAGGTACGAACAGGTCAAGGCCCTTCTGGCCGAATAATGTCATCTCCGGGCGGCTCGGCGTGGATGGTGACGGTCGATCCGGCGACGACCTCGTTGCCCCGTCGCAGGACCAGCGAATAATGAGCATCTTCGTTGTCGGCCGGAGCATGTTTGACCGATAACGTCAGCGACTCCGTGCCGTCTTCAGACTTTATGCTGACCTCCACGGGCTCGCCGGCATTGATGGTCATGGCTGGGATGGGCAGCACTTGCGTCCGCTGGCCGGACCGCGACACAAGCCCGCCGCGCCTGAAACGATTGACCTCGATGATGTGCCCGGTCACCTCGTGACGCCCCTCCTCGTCCGAGGGGGCTACGCCGATGGCGGTGTGATAAGTGATGTGGGTGTGGCCGGCACAACCGCACAGGACACAGACGAACGCGGCAAATAAGATTCGCCACATCGCGCTCCTCCTTTCAGATCGAGTTCATCGAACGATCAACGCCTTCGGAACCGGCGGTTTCCGGTGAAGCAACCGTGCTCGGATCAGACAGGCGTCCCGGCTATCCCAGAGCTTCGACGATCAGGTCGCCGATCTCACTGGTCGAGTGGCCCATCCGGCCGGCGCTCATGCTTTCCATCTTCTCGGCCGTGACGGTCTTGATCGCATTCTCGACGGCATCGGCGGCGCTCTCTTCGCCGAGCTCGTTCAGCATCATCGCCATCGCGGCGACGCCGGCAACCGGGTTGATCACGCCTTTTCCTGTGTATTTCGGCGCCGACCCGCCGATCGGCTCGAACATCGAGACGCCGTCGGGGTTGATGTTCCCGCCCGCCGCGACGCCCATCCCGCCCTGGATCATCGCGCCCAGGTCGGTGATGATGTCGCCAAACATATTGCAGGTGACGATCACGTCGAAGTACTCAGGGTTCTTGACCATCCACATACAGATTGCATCGACGTGAGCGTAATCGCGCTTGATATCGGGATAGTCCGCCTCGCCCACCTCGTTGAATGTCCGCCACCACAGGTCATGGGCGTAGGTCAGAACGTTCGTCTTGGCGCACAGGGTCAGCATGTTCTTCTTGCCGCGCTTGCGCGTGAACTCGAAGGCGTAGCGGATGCAGCGCTCGACGCCGTGGCGGGTGTTGCACATGATTTGGGTCGCGACCTCGCGGGATGTGCCGCGATAGGTGACCCCGCCCATGCCGGAATACAGCCCCTCGGTGTTCTCGCGCACGACCACGAAATCGACATCGTCGGGCTGCTTATCGGCGAGGGGGCACTCGACCCCGGGGTACAGCGTCACCGGCCGGAGGTTAATGTACTGATCGAGCGTGAAGCGGAGCTTGAGCAGCAGGCCTTTCTCAAGGATGCCGGGTGCCACGTCGGGATGGCCGACCGCGCCCAGGAGGATGGCGTCGTAGCCGCGCAGTTCCTCGATGTCTTCGTCGCTGATGATCTCGCCGGTGGCCAGATACCGGTCACCGCCGAAATCGTAATTCGTTGTCTCGACCTCGAAGCCGTTCTTCAGGGCGGCGGCATACAGTACCTTAAGCGCCTCGTCGACGACTTCCGGCCCCGTCCCATCGCCAGGGATGACTGCGATTTTGTACATAGGCAACTCCTTTCATAATGCGGGAGCGGGAATTGTACGGCCCGGCACACTCCAATGCAAGCCCGCAATGCGGAAGTTCTTGACAGTGCCGGCGAGCGGGGATACCCTGCACGCGGATTGCGGGGAACCGGACACACGGCCAAGGAGGCAAAACGTGAACTGGCAGACATTGCTGGCAGCTGCGCTCCTGCTGTTCGCCATCGTCAACCCGGTCGGCAGCATCCCTCTATTCCTCCAACTGACGGAGGGGATGCCGGAGACCGAACGTCGGCGGACGTTCCGCGTCGGCGTCCTGGTCTCGGCCGTTATCCTCCTCGCCTTTATCGGGCTGGGGGAGGGGATACTCACCCGTTTTTTCCAGGTGGAACTGCACGATCTGATGGCGGCCGGCGGGTTGCTGCTGTTGATCATCGCCATCGACCACCTCGTGTTCGGCTCGCTGATGCGCAGCGTCAATCGAGACGATGAGCAGCCCAAGCCGCACGAGATCGGGGCCGTGCCCATCGCGTGCCCGATTCTCGCCGGCCCCGGTGCGATGATGGCGGTTCTGCTCATCAGCTCGGACCCGGAGGCCGGCGTCATCGTCGCGATCATCGCTGTGGCGATCGTCCTCGGTGTCACCGGGTTTCTGCTCGCATTCATCGACAGAGTGTACAAACTGCTCGGGCGGACCGCCTGCACCGTCCTCTCGAAAATCCTGTGCCTGTTCATTGCCGCCATCGGTGTGCGTTTGATGATGGAGGGGCTGTCGCACTATTTCTCCGCCTCTTGAGCGTCGTGCCGGGATAGACTATACTCCGCCCAACTCAGCGGGGACCGACGATGCCCATAACCGGACGATGGATTCGCGATACGATCCTGGGAGGATGTGTCGCACTGGCGTGCGCTTTTGCCGGCTATTTCCTGACCCATCGATGGCAGACGATGAGCGAATTGATGCTCGGTCTGCTGTTGGGCGGCGTGTTGTTTGTTTATGCGGGAGCACGGTTCGCACGGGTAGAGTTGCCGCGGGCGCGGCTGGGCTGGATCGCCGTCGCTCTCGGTCTGGCGGCCTTGTTTTTCGTCGATCCCCGGTCGGCGGGAGCGGGCATCCTCGTCCTCGCGTCCGGTCTGGCCGGACCGGCGGCCAGTCCGATTGTTCGTCTGGTTCTGGCCTTCGTGCTGGCTTCGGCGGCCGGATGGGCCGGGCTGTGCGCCGGGGAGATGGTTCCGTTGTCGCACGAGATCATTTCGGTCTTCGCCCTTGCCGGGTACGTTGGCGCGGCAAGTTCGCTGCGGGGAGGCCCCCCGGTCGGCCGCGGCCTTCTTACTGCGATTATCACCGTCATCGCCGCCGGTCTGGTGGCGATGGTGGTGCTTGGTCTGTACCGCCCGATGGCCTTCGTGGTTGGACTATTCGGCATCTGGTTATTGGTGTACATCACCTTGTTTGGGGTCAAAGCTCTTAAGAAGCCGAACGCGGTTCGGATTATCCTGTTTTCTGATCATGCCCTGGGCGGCATCGGCCTGCTGGCGGCGGCGCTGCTGGCATTTCCGCTTTGGAAGGAGCAGACGGCGGAACTGGCGTGGCCGGTGATCGCGGGCCTGTTCTCGATGCTGGTGCTTCGCCTGTGGCCGTACATCTGTCGGAAGACCGCTTCGGTGGGACGCGCACCGATGGAAAAACAATGAAGGTTGGTTCGGACTCGAACTGGAGCCCGGGGCCGGATTCGAACCGGCGACCTGAGCTTTACGAAAGCCCTGCTCTACCGCTGAGCCACCCGGGCGTGTACTGTTGGACACGCTGCACTCAAATCTGATATAGTCTAGCCGCTTCCGTTTTGATTTGCAAGGAGAACGCCGTTGGAAAGCGACATCGCATTTGATTTCGGCAACATTCGCGCCGACGCCGTCGGCCCGGAGCACGGGGTAAGCGAAAACGAGCTTGCCGAACTCTCGGAACCGTTGGCCCGCGGCCATGAGCGATTGGCGAACCTGCGGCAAAGCGGAGAGGTTGCCTTCTTCGACCTGCCGTATGACGAGGAGAATGTGGCCCGGGTAAAACAGGTCGCCAACGAGGCCGCCGGTCAGTTCGGGGCCGTGGTGGTCCTCGGGATCGGCGGCTCGGCACTGGGCACCATCGCGCTGCGGTCCGCACTCTGCCACCCGCTCTACAACGAACTGCCGCCCGCCCGGCGGAATGGTCCCCGGCTCTACATCGAGGACAACGTTGACCCGGTCCGGCTCAAGGCCGTATTCGACCTGATCGAGCCGGCCAAGACCCTGTTCGTGGTCATTTCGAAGTCGGGCACTACGGTCGAGACACTGGCCCAGTTCCTGTTCATCCGGTCCCTGCTGGATGGTGATCTCAGGGATAACGTCATCGTAGTCACCGATGCCGGGCCGAGCACGCTGCGGGGGATCGGCGAATCCGAGTGCAGGGCCACCCTCGAGGTGCCGGCAGGCGTCGGCGGCCGGTTCAGTGTCCTCTCGCCGGTCGGCCTGCTGCCTGCGGCCCTGGCGGGCATTGACATCGATGCCTTGCTCGCCGGGGCGGCGCAGGCGGATCAAGTCCGGTGCAGCTCGCCATCGGCCGTGGATAACGACGCTTATATGGCCGCGGCCGTCGAGTATATCCTCTACCAGAAGGCCAAGCGAATCTCGGTTATGATGCCTTATGCGACCGGGCTGGTCGAGATTACCGATTGGTATCGCCAGCTCTGGGCCGAAAGTCTGGGCAAGACTTCGGACGTCGGGCCCACGCCGGTGAGAGCCACTGGGGTGACCGATCAGCATTCGCAGGTGCAACTGTACCGAGAAGGCCCGAACGACAAGGTCATTTGCTTTCTGGCCGTGCAGCACTTCCAGGATGAGGTACCGATTCCGCCCGCGTGGGAGAGCACCGAGGCGATCGGGTACATCGGCGGGCACTCGTTCAACCAGCTCATCGAGTACGAACGGATCGCCACCACTCTGGCGCTCACCGATGCACAGCGCCCGAACTATACGATCACGCTGCCCGAGGTAAATCCCTATTCGGTCGGACAACTGCTCTATATGCTGGAGGTCAAGGCGGCGATCAGCGGCGAGTTGTACGGCGTCAATGCCTTCGATCAGCCGGGGGTCGAGGCGGGCAAGGCGCTGTCATACGGGCTGATGGGGCGCAAGCATTATGAACGGGCCAGGCAGTGGGTGATGAACAAGCAGGCCGGACGGTCCGAGTCGTCCGTCGACGAGATGGTCGATGAGATGAAATAGGCGCGGAGCGGCCGGGCAGGGGAGGGGAGCGATGTGGGCCGGGGCCGGATAAGGAATTGCCTCGGCGATTGCTTGATGCCGAAACCGAAAAGGAGCGAAAGATGGATTTTGGCGATTGTCGATCGATGAAAGTGGTGTGGGTCCCGCATTGTGCTCTCAATCAGAACGCCCGCATAGCCGGCGCGGCCGAAGTCCCCGCAACGGTTATCGGACTGATCGACGGTCTGATGGAAAGGGAAATCGGCATCGTACAACTTCCCTGCCCCGAACTAATGCTGCTGGGGCTTGACCGACGGCATCTTCACATACGAAGCGGGCTCGACTCCCTGCCGGCTCGCCGCGAACTGAGGCAGATGGCACGGAACATCGCCCACCTGGTCGAACAATACCGCTCGTGCGGGGTGCGCGTCCTGGGCGTGTTGGGCAAGAACGGTTCGCCCGCGTGCGGCGTCGAGATGACGTGGAAGCAGGAATACGGACCCGGGACCGGATCGTTCATCGAGGAGATCCGGGACGAGTTTGAACTGAGCGGGATCGACCTGCCGATCGCCGGGATGGTCGACAGCGAACCGGAGGCGGCACTCGCCGTGGTCGACGGCTGGCTTGAACCGGAGGGATGAACCGATCCGCCCGGGGCGGAGCCAAGACGCTCCGATACACGAGGCAGGCGGCTTCACCGTGTGCTGTCCGCGACCGATAATGCAAGCAGTTGTGGTCTCCACCGTGAAGCCAGTTACGAGGCGGCCCGATGATCCACTTTTTCACCGGCACCAAGGCCCAGTTCATCAAGATGGCCCCGGTGCTGGTGGAGTTGCGTCGGCGCGGCGTCCCTTGTCGCGACGTTGATTCGGGGCAGCACATCCGGCTGACAACCGGCATCCGCCGGAGCTTCGGGCTTCCGGAACCCGACGTTCGGCTGCGGGCCGACGGCGACGATATCGCATCGATGGGGGCGGCCGGCACCTGGTTTTTTCGCACGGCCTGCCGGGCGGTCACGGGCCGCCGGGCCCTTCGGCGCGAGGTTTTCCCCGGCGGTGGAATCTGCCTCATCCACGGCGACACGCTCAGCACGTTGCTCGGGCTTTGGCTGGCCCGCGGCGCCGGGCTGGAAGTGGCTCACGTCGAGGCGGGGCTGCGGAGTTTTCGCCGATGGGACCCGTTCCCCGAGGAGCTCATCCGCGTCCATTGTACGAAGCGGGCCGACGTGTTGTTCCCGACCAACAGACAGGCCGCTGAACAACTCGATAGAATCGGCGGGCGAGGCCGCATCGCACCTTTGAGCGGCAACACCGTCATAGACGCCCTGCGGCTGGCCCGCGGGCTCCCGGTATCGGTCCCGGTGCCCGACGGCCCGTTCGCGCTGGCCACCTGTCACCGGGTGGAGACGCTGATGAGCAGGGTCCGGCTGCGACGTGTTGTCGAACTGGTTAACCGGGTCGCCGAGATGATGCCGGTGGTGTTCGTGATGCATCAGCCGACGCGGTCCGCCCTGGAACGCACCGGGCTCGCCGGGACGCTGGCCCCGTCGGTCACTCGCCTCGGGCTGCTGGACTATCCCGATTTTAGGGCTATGTTGTATGGTGCCCGGCTGGTCCTGTCGGACGGCGGGAGCATCCAGGAGGAGTGCGCCTGCATCGGCAAGCCGCTTCTCGTACTCCGGTCTGTGACGGAGCGGCCCGACGGACTGGGAGAAAATGCGGCCCTCTGGGGCTTCGATGATGAGGTTGCGTCCCGGTTTCTCGACGGGGCGATGAACGGTGCCCTGCTCGAGCCGGAAGAAAGAGCCAGCCCCTCGGCCGAGATCGCCGATGCGCTGGTTGAGATGGGATACGGGACCGAGAGTTGAACGGTAGCCGGTGCATCCGCAGCCGAGAGCGAGCGGTCCACCTGCGGAGTCGGGACAATGGTCAGCAGTCGAATTCGGAACCTGGTGGGTTACGCAGTCGCCCTGGCGATCATCGCGGCGGGCGCGGTCTGGGTAGCCCGCAACTGGGAGAGCGTATCGGCCGCGTTCTCGCTCAACCCCATCTACTTGCTCGTCCTGTTCCCGATCGCCGTTGCCAACGGACTCTATGTCGGCTTGCTGAACCAGGTTGTCGGGGCGCACCTCGGTGCCTGGCTGAATTTTCGCCGGTGGGCCTCGCTGGGGTTTGCGAGCACATTAATGAACCACTTCCTCCCGTCCTTGAGCGGGATGGCCCTTCGGGCGACATATTACAAACAGGTTGAGGGGATGCCGTTCGCCCGGTTCGCCAGTGCGATGGCGGTGATCCATGTGATCAACGCGCTGATGAACGCTCTGGCGGCAATGGTCGTGCTCGTCTGGATGCGAAGTTCCACGGGAGTCATGTCGTGGCCGGCCTTTATTGTGATGGCGGCGGTCGCCCTGTGTTCAATTCTTCTGTTGACCCTGAGCCCGAAACCTTCCGGGCCGCCCGCCGAGTCGGGCTTCCGGGCGATTTGGGGGACGGTGCATCATGGCTGGGATGAGCTCCGGAGCTCGCCTCGCTTGCTGGCAAAGGTGGCCGGCATCGTTATCGGGGGGATCGGACTGAACGCCACCCGGCTGTTTGTCGTGTACCTTGCCCTCGGCCACCCGCTGAGCTTTGCAGGATGCGTGCTGGTCGGGGTGGTTACCCAACTGGGCACGGTCCTCAGTTTCACCCCGGGGGCGCTGGGCATCCGCGACGGAGCGATCGTCCTGGGCAGCATCGCCGTGGGAGTCGGTGCCGAGACCAGTGTGCTCGCGTCCGTGCTGGACCGGGCCGTTCTGTTGGTGGTAGTCCTCATCATCGGCCCGTTCGCTGCCCTCAAAGTGTCGCGGGAGATAGCCCGCGGCGAGGCGGGATAAGTCTCAGCCGGGGAGCGTCACTCGACAGACGGCACGGGCCCGGCCGGTCCGGGGGCGGCGATGCCCCGGCGGAGCAGCAGCGAGCCCTCGAGCCGATAAAGCCGGGTGAGCGCCTTGAGGAAATTGACGAGCGACTCGATCTCGGCGACCTGGCTGGCGACCAGGTCGCGTTGCGCGGCGGCCACCAGGATCGAGGTGGACCGGCCGACCCGGAACTTCTCCACCTCGGCCCGGACCTTCTCCTCCTGGGCCTCGCGGGTCGCCTCGGTGGCAGCGATCTGTTCCCTGGTCCGATTCGCCTCGATGATCGCCGTTCGAATGTCCAACTGGACGAGCTGTTCCAGGTTGTCGACCGCATCGGCCGACTGCTCCCGGGTGAGCCGCGCCCGTTCGTGGTCGGACCGGGCGCGCCGATTGTTGAACGGGAACTCCAGAGCGAGCCCGACCGTGGCGTCGTAGTACTCGCGTGAAATCCGCCCGGCGGCTGCCCCGAACGATTCGGCGTAGCCGGTCATACCCAGGGCCACGAACAGGTCTAGCTTGGGCAGCAGGCCGTTCCTGGTCCTGACCAGTTCGAGGTCGCCGCGGCGGACGCGCAGCCGCGCTTCGTTCAGGTCGGGCCGCATCTGCATCGCCAGGTTGACGTGGTCTTCGATCTCGTCGAGCTCGGTCGGAACCACCTCCGGCCTCGCCTCCAGTATCACCTCCCGGTCCCACAGCGTCTCGCCCCGGGGGTTGGTGAGCCGGAGGAGTTCGAGGCGGACGATCTCTGTCCGGCTGCGCGCGTTGATCAGGTCTTCCCTGCGCAGTGCGACCTCGGCCCGTGCGGCGGCCAGCTCGGTCTCGGCCACCTGGCCGACCCGGACGCGCTCCTCGGCGATCTGGAGCTGGTCGCGGGCCAGTTCGAGCGACCTCTCGAAAATCTCGACCTTGCGCTCGGCCAGGTAATAGTCCCAGCAGGTCAGCTCGATCTCGGCGGCGAGCGCCTCGGCGAAACCACGCAGCTCGTACTCAGACCTCAGCGTGTCCACCTGCGCCTGTCGAAGAGCGGCGAGGTTGACCCCGGTGCCTCGACCGCGGAGGAGCGCCTGGGTGACGGTCAGGCCGATTCCGACCGTGTTCTGTGTGATGTCGCCCCGAAGCTGCCGGGCATCCGCTCCCAGTTCGATGTCGGTCCCCGAGGGGAAATACTGGCCGATCCCGGCATCGCCGCGCAGGGTCGTAGTGCGGGTGTCAAATCCTGCCGGGGTCTGACCGCGCTCTTCAGATAGCGACGCCGCCGCCCTGAATACCGGGTCGAAGGCGGCCCGTTCCCATTCCTCCCGAGTTTGCAGAATTGCCGGCGTCGCCCGTTGGACGCGGAGCGCCCGGTTATTCTGCAGGCCGACGAGAACGGCGTCGATGACGGTGAGTTGGACCGGCCCGGTCTCCGCGATCTCCGGTTTCTCCGGCCGTTCGTCGGGCATCAGGGCTTCGCCCTCGGCGGGGACGGCCCGGGGGGCGAACGTCCGGGCGGAGTCGTCATTAGCCCGGTTCGACACGCCGGCGCATCCAGCGACAACAAGAGCCGCAAGCAGCCCACCGACGAATCGGCCGCGCGCCAGCGCATCCAGCAGCGAATGTTTCTCCAGCATAACGGACCTCATGAAATCTGGGCTCGTTTTCGGGGGTAATTACTCATCGCTCGCCGCGCCGACGAACGCACCGGTTTCCTCGGTGTCCTTGAGTTTTCGGAACCCGTGCTCGAGCAGCGAATAGACGACGGGCACGAAGACGAGGGTGATGACGGTCGAGCTGATCAGGCCGCCGATGACAGCCCTTGCCATCGGCGCCTGGGCCTCGCCGCCCTCGCCCAGGCCGAGGGCAAGCGGGGTGAGGCCGAGTATGGTGGTCAGCGCGGTCATCAGGATGGGGCGAAGCCGGCGGCGGCCCCCCTCCTCGATTGCCGCCCGCAGGGGCATGCCGTCGCGCCGGCGAAGCAGGTTGGTGTGGTCCACCAGGAGAATCGCGTTGTTGACCACGATCCCGCCCAGCATGATGCAGCCGATGAATGCTTGAATACTGAACGAGGTCCTCGTCAGGAACAGCATGAGCACGACGCCTATGACCGCGAGCGGGACGGAGAACATGACCACGAACGGATCGCGAAGCGACTCGTACTGGCAGGCCATTACCATGTACACGAGGAACAGTGCGAGCAGCAGGCCGGTCAGAAGCTCGGCGAACGCCTCCTGCTGCTCCTCGTATTCACCGCCGAAGACGATGCTGAACCCGCGCGGGATGGGGATGTCGTTCAGTGCCTCCCGCATATCGGCCACGATCGATCCCATGTCCCGGTCGGCGATGTTGGCGGAGATGGTGACCACTCGTT
>PWKM01000071.1 GCA_003559755.1 Planctomycetota bacterium | reverse complement strand
TGCCCGGTTTGGTGGCGACGTGGTCGGTTCGGATGCCGTCGGCCCGGAGACACTCGACGGCCGCCCGGCCGAAGTCGTCGTCTCCGACGGCCCCGACGAACGTCACGTCGGCCCCCGCCCGAGCCGCGGCGACGGCCTGATTGGCCCCCTTGCCGCCCGGCGCCTGGTACAGCTCGCCGCCCAGCACGGTCTCGCCCCTGCCGGGCAGCGAGAGGCACTGCACGGTCAGATCGGTGTTCGAGCTGCCAACCACAATCACCTTGCCCATCGATGTTCCTTTCGAGCCGCTTTCCGGCCCCGGAGGTCGTCCGGCGGCTCGGTCCGAGGCGCTCACGGCTCCGGCGTGTGCAGGCGCTGCCCCTGCGTGTTGTACTTGCGGATCATCTCATTTCCGGCGTTCTGGCGGCTGACGAACTCGGCGTGGTCGTCCGGGTCGCCCGTTTCCAGCCATCGTGATAGTGCGGCGAACCCGTTGGCTCGCTCCTCGAGTGCCCCTGCGGCGTACTCTTTGAGCAGGCGGAGGTCCCGGTGCTCGACGGGCAGGTCTTTCGCCTCCCGTGCATCTCGGGCGGCCTGTTCGGCGAGGGAGCGCACCTCGTGCTGCCGCTCAGCGGTCGGCGGGCGTCCCTGGACCATCTGCTGTTCGACGCGGTGGGCGAACTCGGCCATCCGGCCGGACCGCTCGAGCAGCGGCCGGACGGCCCGGTTGAACTCGGCGAAGGCGTGAACCTGGTCGCCCGTGAGCATAACCGGTCGGCCGCTGAATCGCTGCGGGATGCGCTCGACGACCCATACGCCGGACACGGCGATCGCGGCCGCCAGACCGGTCGCATAGGCGTACCGCCGCTTCGAGCGGGGCCGGCCGTGAGCGGGCACACGGCGGCTGAGCAGTGCCCCTCCGACGAGGCCCGTGACCAGGCCGCCCAGGTGGGCCGCGTTGTCGATCCCCTCCGCCATAAACCCGAAATACAGGTTGTATCCGATGAAAAGGAGGGTGCTGATCATCAGCGGCTTGAACAGGATGATCGGGAACGAGCGGCGGCGGACGAGCATAAACCCGATCAACGCCCCGAATGCCCCGAATACCGCGCCCGACGCGCCCGCGCCCACCACGGACGGGTCGGCCCACAAGCTGGCGACCGAGCCGCCGATCCCGGCGAGCGTGTAGAGCAGCAGGAAGGCGAAATGGCCGAACAGGCGCTCGGCGAACCGGCCCACCGCCGACAGGCACCACATGTTGAACAGCAGGTGGAGGAACCCGATGTGGATGTAGGTGGCCGAGAGCATCCGCCACCATTCGCCGCCGGCGACGTTCGGGCCGTGAAGCCCGCCCCAGGCGAGGATGTGGCCGGTATGCGGCTGGACCACATCGACCCCCTGGGCGGCCATCATTCCGAAGACCAGCCCGTTGGCAAGCACCAGCAGGGCCGTCACATAGGGCCGCCGCACCTCGGCCCGCAACGCCAGGCGGAAGTACCAGGCGTCGAGCATCTGGGCTTCCTTCCGGGTCAGCCGCCCGAGGACCGGGCTGTCCGGCTCGATGTCGGCGGCCGACGGGTCGGGCTGCGGCGGCGGTGTCGCCCCGCCGTCGATATCCCCGACGGGTGGTCCGATCTCCCGGTCGGCCCCGTCGTCCGGCCCTTGGATTTCTGGTTCGGTCATAGCTGGTCCCGGTCTATCCCTCTCCGATTCATTCTAATTGCCGGGGGGCGCGGGCGCAACGCCGGGCCGATCATCGGGCTGCTCTGCCCCGATATCCGACGTAGCGCCAGCTCCGGACAGCCGTTCTCGTTCCCGATGTCACCCCTCATCGGCGGGGAGTGAACCCTGAATCTTGCGGTCAGTTCTCCGAATAGAAATTGACAGGTCCGGGCCCGGTGCCTAGGATGGTCTGTGGATAAAGTAGGGGTGCGGCGGGCAATACGATGCGTCGATACTGTTTGGGACTGGTCCTGATACCGCTGGTCATCGGCTGTGGCGATGCCCGCGATGTTACGGAGGTTACCGTCCAGACCATCGCCGTGCCCGATTCGGCCACCTACCGTCTTCTGGAAAAGGTGATCGAGGAGTTCGAGGCAGAGAACGGCGACGTCCGTGTTCGCCTCGTCGGGTCGCGGCGGCCGCTGGAATACGTGTTCCGAGGTGTCGTGGCCAGGGCGGACGTGGACATCATCGAGGTCAAGGCGGGCGAGATCGCTGTCCTGGCAGAGCGAGGGGCGCTGGCCCTGCTGCCCCAGTTGCGCGAAACGGTGGAGGCGAGCCATTCCCGGACGGCGGCACAGGCCACGGGCCCCGAGGGCGTCCACGCGGTGCCATGGTCCGCCCGGCCGAAGCTGCTCATGTATAACCGGCAGAAGTTGGGCGAGCCGGGGCCGCCCGGCGACTGGGAAGAGATGTTGGCCCTGGCCGAGCGGTTGACCCGCGATACCGAGGGCGACGGCCGGCCGGATCAGTTCGGGTTTGCCCTTGCGGGGCAGGATTCGGCCGACTTCGGGCGGCACTACACCACATTCCTCGCACAGCTTGGCGTGCCGGTGATGGAGCTCTCCGCCGGGCAATGGTGGTTCAATGTCGCCCCGCGCGAGGGAACGCAGGTCATGGAGTTCATCGTCGGGCTGCGGAACGCCTCGCCGCCGGAATCCATCGTGAGCGACGACCGGGATGCCGTGAAGCAGTTCCGGGACGGCCGGGCGGCGATGGTCATCGCCGGACCCGAGGGCCTGTATCTCCCCCCGGACGGCCCGGACTTCGAGGTGGGCGCGGCAGCCCTGCCCGCCCCGGCGGCGGGCGTGTCGGTCTGCGACGTGGAGTTCCGACACCTGGTGGTGCCCGGCTATGTCCGCGGGCGGCGGAAGGATGCGGCCGTTCGATTCCTGGAGTTTATCTCCGGCCCGCAGGGACAGCGGATCGTTGCCCGCGGGTTGGAGGCGAAGCGGCCGGTGGTAGCTGTCCGGAGTGATGTGCTCGCCGACGAGCCGTACCGGAGCGACCCGGAACTGCGGGCGTTTGTCCGTGCGCTTGACAGGGCGGCTCCCGTGTTGCCCGCCTATATCTGGGAGGGGAAGGGCGCCCGGGACTGGATCGGGGCATTGCACGACATCCTCCGGCGTGACGAACCGTCCACGGGAGTGGTTCGCGACCTGGTCTATCTCTCGCAACAGCGGGGAAACGAGGCGCTGGCTTGTCGATACACCGAGATCGGACATCCTTCGGCGACCACGGCATTGGGGATGATGGTACTCGGCGTTCTGGTGTTCGTAGCCGTGGCATATGTGGTGGCACGGCGCTGACCGGTTAGGAGCAGGGATGGCGCGGCAGAGTGCGGAACCGGAGATTCTTCAGGCCCGGCGGCGGTCGCGGGAGGCGTACCAGCTCCTGGCCCCGGCGATGGTCATGCTCGCCGTGTTCTTCGTCTATCCGATTATCTGGCTGTTCTCCGTCAGCACGCGCGTGTTCAACCCCGTCACCGGCGCCAGCCGCAACGTGGGGCTGGCCCACTACAGCCGGGTCCTGGCCAGCCCCGAATGGTGGCGAAGCATCCTGAATATGGCCTATTTCTCGGGGGTCTATATCCCCCTGACCCTTGCGGCTGCCCTTGCTCTGGCTCTGCTGATGCGGCGTGGGGTGGCCGGCCGGCCCGTTCTCAAGGCGGTGTTCTGTTCGCCGTGGGTGGTGCCGGTGGTGGCGGCCGCCCTGATCTGGCGAGCGGCTTACCAGCCGGTGCAGGGGCCGATCGATCGTTTGCTTTACATGGCGGGCCATGATCGCCCCTTCGGCTGGGCCGGGTGGCTGGGCGAGCCGTACCGGGCGATGCCGGCCATCGCCCTGATGTGTTTGTGGCGCGATGCCGGGCTGATGGCCCTCATCCTGTTGTCGGCGATGGGGCGCATCCCGGGCGAGACCTACGAGATGGCCCGGGTGGACGGGGCATCACGGTGGCAGCAGTTGAGGTCGATCACCCTCCCGATGTGTTCGGGCACGCTGGGCCTGTGCCTGATATTGCTGATCATCAACGTGCAAGCCCTGTTCCAGGAAATCTTTGTCATGACCGAGGACGGCGGCCCCGCGAACTGGACGGTGAGCATCGCGTTCCTCGTCTATCGGAAGGGCTATGTCGATTTTGAGTGGGGCGAGGCGGCGGCTCTCTCGATGGCCCTGTTCGGGGTGACCATCGTCGTCATCCTCATCATGAAGCGCATGCTGAGCCGGAGGTTGAACTGGTGACGAAGATGGACCGCAAGCAGAGGCGGACCACCGGGCGGATCGGATGGGGGCGGACCGCGCTGACCTGGCTGCTCGCCGCCATCATACTGCTCCCGTTCGCCTTCGCGATATGGACGGCCCAGAAGCCGCGCGACCGGGTCGATCCTTCGTACTATTACCTGGTCGAATCGAAGCGGCTGCCCGAGCCCGACGTGCGCCGCGAGATCGAAGTTGATCCCCGGCCCCTGCGGGTCAGCTTGATGAACACGATATGGGTGGCCTCGGCCTCCACCGTCATCTGTGTCATCCTCTCGTCGCTGGCCGGTTATGCGTTCGCCAAGAAGCAGTTCACCGGCAAGCGGTGGCTGTTCGACATCGTGCTGGCGTCGATGGCCGTGCCCGCTGCGATCCTGATGATGCCGCTCTTCCATCTCACGTCGATGATGCGGCTGTATGACTCGCTGACGGCGATCATCCTCCCGTTCGGCGTCACCGGGTTCGGGATATTTTACATGCGGTATGCGATCTCGGCGGTGCCCGACGACCTGGTCCATGCGGCTCAGATTGACGGGCTGTCGGAGGTGGGGGCTCTGTTCCGGGTGGTGCTGCCCACGGTCCGGTCTTCAGTCCTCACCCTCGCTGCACTGCATTTCATCACGGTATGGGGCGCGTTCGTGGTGCCCCAGGCCCTCGTCGATTCGCCCGAGAACTACACCATCGGCGTGCTGATCGGCCGACTGATGACCGATTATCGGGGCCTGATGTGGAACGACATCATGATCGTCGTCCTGGCGAGCATCATCCCGGTGGTGATCCTGTTCGTGATATTTGACCGGTGGGTCCTGCGCGGCATGCAGGCGATCGGAGAGGAGAGGGACGCCTGAACGAACCGATACGGTCCCGCGCCCCGACTCGGAGAGCCGGGGGACCCGATGGGCGAAGAAAACAGGAGGAAGTCAGATGACGAAACCGCCGCCGCTCCCCGCACAGAAATCCTCGCAACTGCCGTCCGTCAAGCCCGGCCAGATCCACTACGTGGCGGGCGCCCTGGTCATCGTCCTGGGATTGATCTTCGCCATCCAGATCGTCTACCGGGGCATTACTGGTTTCGGCCGTTCGATGGTCAGGGCGAAGATGCCGGGCGAGACCACTATGCGGCTCGAAGAGACCGGCAGATACACCATCTACCACGAGTACGTGACGGTGATGGACGGGGTCCGCTACAGCGATTCCCCGGTGCTGACCGGGCTTCGCCTTCGCCTGGAATGTTATGAAACCGGGGATGAGATTGCACTCGAGGCGCCGCGTGTCACGACCGATTACTCGACGCCCAGCCGGGCGGGATACGGGGTGTCTACCTTTTCCATAGGCCGCCCCGGAAGGTACACCCTATCGGGCTGGTATCCGGACGAGGAAGACGAGGAGAATGGCAGACCGATTATGCTGGTCGTCGGGCGAGGTTTGTTCAGTGGGATGATGCGGACAATCGGCTGGGCGATGCTCGTCGTGTTTGTCAGTTTCGGGCTCGGCGTTGCGATGATCGTGCTTACCTTCATCGGCCGCAGTCGGGCAGCCAACAGAGCGACTCTCGAACCGGAAGGCGATTGACGCCCGACGGGCTCAACCGCCTTCCTCGATCGCCTTCAGGATGCTGTCGAGGTCATTAGTGGCCGGCACTGGCCGGTTGGCGAACTCGTTCGTCTGGACCTCGAAATCAGCCATCTGGTCGGCCAGCTCGTCCGCATCGAGCGAGTGATAGGCCACCGTCGCGTTCGGGTCCTTGAGCAGGTGGCCGGTGAGGATGCACGCCACTCGGTCGCCCGGCTCGATGATCCCTTCCCGGCGGAGCGTTCTCGCCCCGGCGACCGATGCGGCCGAGGCCGGCTCGCAACCGATCCCGCACCGGCCCACCATCGCCTTGGCGTCGAGTATCTCCTGATCGGTGACGGATCGGACGACTCCGTCGGTGAAGTCCAGGGTCCGCAGGCACTTCTTGAGATTGACCGGCCGGTTGATCTCGATGGCGCTGGCGACCGTCCTCGCCCGGCGGTCCTGCTCGTCCATCCGGGCGTAGAACCGATCGATGACCGCATCGTCGACGCGCCCGTCGTTCCACTCGAGCCCCTCGTCGTTGACCAGCCGGGCCAGCGTGTCGGCCCCGGTCGAGTTGATGATCGCGATCCGTGGCACCCGGTCGATCAGGCCAAGCTGTTCGAGTTCGATGAACGCCTTGCCGAAGGCCGAGCTGTTGCCCAGGTTCCCGCCGGGCACGACGATCCAGTCGGGCGGCTGCCAGCCCAGCCCCTCGAGCACGCGGAACATAATCGCCTTCTGCCCTTCGAGCCGGAACGGGTTGAGCGAGTTCATCAGGTACATCCCGGTCTGGCTGCAGGCCTCCTGGACCCGGGCCATCGCGTCGTCGAAATCGCCCTCGATCTGGACGGTCTTGCCGCCGTAGTCGAGTGCCTGCGACAGCTTGCCGTATGCGATCTTTCCGCTGCCCACGAAGATGATCGCCTCCAGCAGGCCGCTGGCGGCGGCGAAACAGGCAAGCGAGGCCGAGGTGTTGCCCGTCGAGGCACACGCCGCCCGCGTCGCACCGGTCATCCGAGCGTGGGTGAACGCACCGGTCATCCCGTTGTCCTTGAACGAGCCGGAGAGGTTCAGCCCCTCGTATTGCAGGAACAGGTTGCCCGGCTCGATCCCGACGAACGGGGCGAGGGCGTCGGACCGCTTGAGCATCGTCTGGCCCTCGCCGATGGTGAGCACCTGCTCGGAGTCGGCGAAAGGGATCAGTTCACGGAACCGCCAGACGCCGCTGAAGTCGAGAGGCCTGCGCCGGCCGGCCCACCGCTCCTCGAAGAAGGCGAGCGAATCGGGCACGTCCAGCCGTTCCCAGTCATAGATCACGTCGAGCAGATTGCCGCAGTCCGGGCACTTGCTCAACACGTCGAGCAGGTCGAACGTCCGAGCGCAGTCGGGGTCGATGCATCTCTGGAACGCGTTATCGTTCATCAATATCTCCAGGTGGTATCGGGGCCATCGCCCATCTGTATCATGCTTTTTCGATTCATCCGGGAACCTCGCCCACCGCGAAAATTGCCGGTACGGCCTTCATCGGCACATTGTAGGCCAGTCATGCCGGGCGGTCAACATGGACGGCCCCCGAGGTGAACCGGATGTGCTTGCATGAGAGGGATGTTCGAGTGAATCGGAAACGAGCCGATATGCGCCCGGACGTTCCTCATCGTCCGCTTGTGTGTTTATCACAATTATTTTGCTTGACGAATGTATTATAAAGAGTTTAGAATGGCGTTTGAAGAGCCAATCTTACTATAACCCGGTACGTTTGGGGCCTGATGACCGATGGCGCGAGTGTTGGTTGTGGATGACGAGGTGCTCATTCGCAGTTACATGGAGGAGAAGCTGCCCGACCGCGGCATCGACGTTGATACGGTGGATAACGGCCGGGATGCGATCCGGCTGGCCGAGAAGAATGGGTACGACGTTATCCTGCTGGACCAGTTGATGCCGGGGATGAGCGGGCTGGAGGTGTTGAAGGAGGTGCGCCGGCTCCCCGAGCCGCCCGAGGTCGTGTTCCTGACCGGGGACGATTCGGTCGCTCCCGCCGTCGAGGCGATGAAGAGCGGCGCCTGCGATTATATCCAGAAACCGTGTGAGCTCGACGAGCTCGAGGTGCTGCTCAAGCACGCCGCTCAGACACATAAACTCAAGGGGGAGGTCTCGGGCCTGCGGGGGGCGTTCAGCCGGCAGCAGGGCCGGACGTTGACGGTCAATTCGGCCCCGATGAAGGAGCTTATTCGGGTCGTCCGGAAATACGCGCACACCGATTCGACCGTGCTGATCCAGGGCGAGACCGGGACCGGCAAGGAGTTGGTCGCGCAGGAGATTTTTCGGTCGAGCCCCCGGCACGACCACCCGTTCATTCCAGTCAACTGCGGCGCCCTGCAGGAGCAACTGCTCGAGAGCGAACTGTTCGGTCACGAGAAAGGGTCGTTCACCAGCGCCAACACGGCCCGTCACGGGCTGTTCGAGGTCGCCGACGGGGGGACGATTTTCCTCGACGAGATCGGCGAGATGAACCCCCAGACCCAGGTCA
Source organism: Planctomycetota bacterium (assembly GCA_003559755.1). Classification (GTDB taxonomy): domain Bacteria; phylum Planctomycetota; class PUPC01; order PUPC01; family PUPC01; genus PUPC01. The sequence goes on along the minus strand of PWKM01000071.1, from coordinate 4,712 downwards.
AGCTGCTCCGTGTGCTGCAGTCCGGCGAGGTCCGGAGAGTGGGCAGCAACCGTGTCCGACACGTCGATGCCCGCGTTATTGCCTCCACCAACAAGGACCTCGCCCGCCAGGTTCGAGAAGGCAAGTTCCGCGAGGACCTGTTCTACCGGCTCAGCGTGCTCACCATCCAGGTGCCGCCTCTGCGGGAACGGAAGTCCGAGATCCCCCACCTCATCGAATCGTTCCTCGCCGAGGCCGCCGTCCGCCAGCGGTCCCAGCCGAAGGAACTCGCCCCGGAAGCCCGCGAGATACTGATGGAGCACGACTGGCCGGGAAACGTCCGGGAGCTGGAGAACGCCATCGAGCTTGCTGTCGTACTCTCCGAAAAGCCGGTCATCGAGCCCGCCGACCTCGCACCCCGGATGGCCGCCCCGAAGACCGTACATTCGCCCGGCGGAGCCCCCCTCTCCCTGGAAGAGGTCGAGGCGGAACACCTGGTCCGGGTGCTCAAGCTGAACGGCGGGAACAAGCGCAAGACGGCTCGCGACCTGGGGATCGATGCCAAGACACTGTACAACAAGCTCGGTAAGATTGAGGCGAAAGAATAATCGCCCGAATCGGTGGAAAAACTCCACACCGTGCAGTAAATCGCCCGATATCGTCGGAAAACCCCCGAGCCAATGCACTATGAACCGACAATTTTCTGGGCCTGTAAAAAAATGTAACCACAACGCGCAGATGGGATTGCGGGGATTCCTTCGCGGATTCGCCAGGCCGGCCGGCGAAAATCCTTTCCTTTGGCACGGTATGTGCAGTGTAGCCAGCATGATATATTGAACGCTGTTCAGCACGTCAATGGGACCCTCGCCGAACCCGACCGGGAACCGCTTACTATGACCTCCGAGAAACTCGAAAAACTGTTCTGTTCCAGGATCGAGGAGATGGGGGCGGAGCTTGACGCTTCGGCTCTGTTGCTGCGGGTCCAGCCCGACAATGTCGAGCCGATCGAAGACGTCTATCGAATCGCACACAACCTGCACGGCTCGGGGAAAATGTACGGTTGCTGTGCGGTCAGCGACCTCGGCGGCTCGCTGGAGAAGATCGCCCGCTCTCTCCGAGATGATGCTCTCTCTATGGAGCCGGAGGTCATCGACCTGATCGGCCGATGCGCCGCCGCGCTTCAGACTCTGGACCAGACGATCACCGACGAGTTCCGGGAAGGGCTGGAGAAGCTGGACTGGGAGTGCCAGTGCATTCTCCACGATTCCGTCTCACGGGAAAAGTGACCCGCCGCACAGCACGGACCGCCCCCGCATAAGGCGCAGTCCGCCTTCAAGCCCAGATCAAGTGCCCTCGCCATGAGCCGTGGTGCTCTGCGCCGCGTACCCGCCGGTTCAGTCGAACGACGGCGTGAAATCCTGCTCGGGGTCCATCGTCCGCAGCAGGGCCGCCAGCAGCTCCGATGTGTGGTCCAGGTCTTTCAGCGAGACCACCTCGACGGGGGTGTGCATGTACCGGTTGGGGACGCTGATCAGCGCGGTGGCCACGCCGGAGCGGGTCATCTGCATCACGTTGGCGTCGGTCCCCGTGGCCATCGGGGCGCCCTCCATCTGGTAGGGGATATCCTCGGCCCGGGCGGTATCGACCAGCATCCGGCCGAGCACCGGGTTGATGTTCGGCCCCTTGGCGATGATCGGGCCTTTGCCCATCGAGATGTCGCCCACGATGTTCTTGTTCACGGTCGGATAGTCCGAAGCGAAGCCCAGGTCGATGGCGATCCCGGCGTCGGGCCGGATGCCGTATGCGCTGGTCCGTGCCCCGCGCAGGCCGAGCTCCTCCTGGGTGGTGGCCACGCCGTACACGGCCACTTGCGGGTCGGGCGTGCCCTCGGCCAGCCGGCGGAGCGTTTCGACCACGGCGAACGCGCCGACGCGGTCGTCGAACCCGCGTGCCGCCACCAGGTCGTTGCGGAGCGGACGGAACCCGGCGTCCACCGTGATGTAGTCGCCGACGGCGACCGCCTTTTCCGCGTCCTCGCGGTCGTCGGCCCCGATGTCGATCCAGAGCTCGTGCATCTTGGGCGGCTTCTTCTTGGGGTCCTTGTCGTAGCGGAACAGGTGGATCGGCTTGCGGCCGACGACCCCGGGGACGTCGCCCGCCTCGTTATAGATGAGCACCGGCTGGCCGACCAGCAGCATCGGCTCGATCCCGCCGACCGCCGCGAAGTAGATATATCCCTCTTTCGAGATGTTCGTGACCATCATCCCGATCTCGTCGCAGTGCCCGGCCAGCATGATCCGCCGGTCGCCGTCGGGGTTCAGCACGCCGATCACGTTCCCCATCACGTCGTGACGGACCTCGTCACAGAACCCCGCCATCCGCTCGGCGATGATCTTCCGGACCGGCCCTTCAAAACCGGACGGGCTGGGGGCCGTGACCACCTGCTTCAGAAAATCCAGTGAGCTCGCTTCCATAAACGCATCCTTTCAATGTCAGAGTGATATTGCCGGCGGAATTATAGTCGCCCGCCGTTCTTCCCACAATGGCCGAGCCGACAGAAGGTGTCCGTCAAGACGGCGACCGACCGTTGAGCGAGTGCTCCTGTGCCAGCACGAACCGCCGCACGTCGCGGATGGTCCGGGCACCGCCGTCGAGCATCGAGTCGATGATCCGACGCGCACCGGCCAACCGTTCCGGCGACACGAGCCGCGACAGCGAAAGGTCGTCGATCACGTCCCGGTGCGGCTCTGACCCGTCGGACTCCCACGCTCCGACGATTCGCCGATGGGCACGGAATCCGAGCCGCCGGACCCGGAGAAAGAACGCGAGCGACATCCGGCGGAAGGCGGCCTCCGGCACGCCGTTCCGGCGGACGATCTGGTCGTATGCCTCCTCCAGCGTATCGGCGTGCAGGTTGGTCGCCAGCATGTGCCCGGCGTCGGTCAGCCCGAAATAGTCGCGCAGCGGCTGTCCCCACAGGTAGGCGAACCAGCCGCCGGCCCCGATCTCGTGGCAGACGTAGCAGCGGCGCGGGCTGGGGCTTTCGAGCCCCTCGGCCATAATGTGGGCGTTCACAGCGGCGGCCAGTTCGACATCGCCCGGCACGAAGTTGAGCAGTGCGCCCATCACCGTTGTCTTGCCCGCCCCGCCCGGATTGGCCCCGACCATGAACGAGGCGCCGCCGTTGATGGCGGCCAGGGCGTAGGCGGCGAGCCGGGGGCTGAACGTCCCCGCCTCGATCAGGTCGATGATCGACAGCATCCGCCCGCCCCGCTGGTTACAGCGGTCGATCTCCGAGCAATGACGCCCAATCCGGCCATCGTTCATCGGCCTTACCTCTCGACTGGCGGGGCGTTCTGTTCGGGCGGATTATAGGGATGGGCCGCCGCCTGTAAACGCACGACGATAGGATTCGTGTTTTGACTTTTGCCCCGCACACGAGTAAGATACCGTTCGCTCGGGAACAGGACCCTGCGATATTGGGAGGAACAGGCCTATGGAAACATTGAAAGTCGGTGTGATCGGGACCGGGTTCATCGGCCCGGCGCACGTGGAAGCGCTCCGGCGGATCGGGCACATCGAGGTCGTCGCACTGGCGGAGGTCGATCAGGCGACGGCGGAGGCGAAGGCCGACGCGCTCGGCATCCCGCGAGCATACGGCGACTATCGGGAACTGCTCGAGGACGGCGAGATCGTCGCCGTGCACAACTGCACCCCGAACAAGCTCCACTATCCGGTCAACCGTGCTATCCTCGAGGCGGGCAAGCATTGCATCTCGGAGAAGCCGCTGGCGATGAACGCCGACGAGTCCCGGCGGCTGGTCGAGCTCGCCGAGCAGAGCGGGCTGGTCCACGCGATGAACTTCAACTATCGGCTCAACCCACTGGTCCAGCACGCCCGGGTGATGATCGAGCGGGGCGAGATCGGCGAGGTGCGGCACGCACGCGGGGCATACGCCCAGGACTGGCTGCTGAAGCCGGCCGACTATAACTGGCGGATCAACGTGGCCGACTCCGGCCCCAGCCGGTGCTTCGCCGACATCGGCAGCCACTGGTGCGATACCGTCCAGACCCTCGCGGGCGCCCACATCGACGAGGTGATGGCCGACTTCACCATCGTCCACGAGGAGCGGCTGCGGCCCAGAGGCGAGGTCGAGTCGTTCGCTGGCAAACAGCCATCACCCGAGGACCTCGAGCCGTGCAAGGTCGAGACCGAGGACCTCGCCATGGTGATGATGAAACTGTCGAACGGGGCGACCGCGTCGCTGGTGACCACCCAGGTCAGCGCCGGGTTCAAGAATGCGTTCACGTTCACCATCGACGGCTCGGAGGCGTCGATCAGTTGGGACCAGGAGCGGCCGAACGAGCTGTGGATCGGGCACCGCGACCGGGCGAACGAAAAGCTGGTCAAGGACCCGGCCCTGCTGCACGAGGAGATCGCGGAACTGGCACACTTCCCCGGCGGCCACCCCGAGGGCTACCCGGTCGGCACCAAAAACATGTGCCTGCTCGCCTATCGCGACATCCGGGCCGGCGGGCCGTCGGAACAACCGCTCTACGCAACGTTCCGGGACGGCCACGCCGAGATGTGCATCGTCGATGCGGCCGTCGAGAGCGCCCGGAACCGGCGTTGGACGGAGGTGAAACGCTGACCAAGTTGATTGGCACAGAAACCGGCAGAACCTACTCACAAGGAGGAAGAGCATGAAACTCGGTGTATTTATGGCACTGTTC
>PWKM01000107.1 GCA_003559755.1 Planctomycetota bacterium | reverse complement strand
TGAAATACTAGTCGGAGGCGTTTATGTTCCCACGTCGTATTCTGAGCATGCTATTGCCGGCAGCCCTGCTCGCCGCAGGGTGTCTGCAGGTCGAGATAAGCATCAAGATGCACCAGGACGGCTCGGCGACAATCGACGAGCGGGTGCATCTTTCTCGTGAGTTGCTCGAGCTGGACCGGCGGTTGGACCGCGAACCGAAGGCCGAGGAGCTTGTCGGACGTGCGAATATCGACCGTCGTGCCGAGCAGATGGGCGAGGGGGTCGTGGTCGAGAGCCACGATATCGAGCGAGGCGAGGACGGCAGCATCGAAGCCCGGACCGTGTACCGGATTCCCGACATCGAAGACCTGCGGCTGGTGAATCCGTATCTGGCCCATGATCGAGTCGGGCGGGTGATGCGCATCCGGTTCAGCCCGATGTATGAAAGGCGAAGTGGTTGGCATCGAGTGGGGCACCTGGCGATGAGCTTGGTCACGGCCGAGGAGGCCCCGCCCCTTCCCGAGGGCATCGAGGAGGCCCCGCCTGCGTCCACTCCGGCCGAGCTCCAGACGCTTCGCGATCTGAGGCCGGTGTTCGCCGACCTGCTCAGTGACTCGGAGGTGACCATCCGCATCACGTATCCCGACGACAGCGAGCACGACGGCACCGGGACCATCGTGCTGTTTTCGTTCAAGGGGGACGATCTGGACGCACACGGTCGGCACTTTCTCGAGAACGAAGAGGTGATGCTGCGGATCATGCAACTGGATTTCGAGGCCGGCATCATCCGCAACCATATCCATGGAGGCAGGCGGAGGCCGACGGGCCCCACGTTCCGCGGGCGATGGTACGCATCCGGCCGGTTTGTCATCCCGCCGACGGAGCACCTGTTCGACAAATATTTCAAGGGACGGCCCAGATCGCAAGGAGGAGACCGGCCCGATTGATCGCACGTTCACGGCATTCAGGAGCGCGGGTCCCCGTGCGTTTTCGGCCTTCGATTGTGCCCGAGGGCTGTCGGGCGGCGGCCCGGCCTTTATGATGGAGTCATTCAGATGAATCTCCGACGGTATTTTCGCTGTCTCGCCCCTCTTGTATTGGTTTGGCTGGCGGCGGGCTGCCTCCAGGTCGAGGTCCACATCGAGATGCAAGACGACGGCCCGGCCCTCGTCACCGAACGGGTGCGGTTCTCCCGTCGTCTGCTCGAGCTCGACGCCAGCATTGACGGTGAGGCCGGGATCGCTGATTTTGTGGAACGGTCCCACATCGACCGTCGGGTCAAGGAGATGGGCGAGGGTGCCGAGGTCGTCAGCCACGAGATCGACCGGCGAGAGGACGGGAGCATCGAGGCGAAGACCGTGTACCGGATTCCCGACATCGAGGACCTGCGGCTGGTGAACCCCTGGCTGGCCCACGGCCGGGCCGGGCGGGTGATGCGGATTCGGTTCTCGCCCATCTATCAGCGGGTCCATTCATTTCACAGGGTGGGCGATCTGATGATGGCCATCGTGCCGGCCGAGGACGCCGAGCAGCCGGAGGGCGAGTTCACCCCGGCGTTGACGCCTCGCAATCCCGCCGAGCTCCAGATGCTGCGCGATCTCCAGCCGATTTTCGCCGACCTGCTCAGTGATGCGGAGTTCAGCATCCGGCTCACCTATCCCGACGACAGCGAGCACGACGGCAAGAGGACGCTGGCCCTGCTCTCTTTCAAAGGCAGCGATATCGACGCCCACGGACGCCCGTTTCGCGAGAACGAAGAGGTGATGCTCCGCATCCTCCAGATGGATTTCGGGGCGGACATCATCCGGGACCACGTGCGGGCCGGCGGCGGCGAGCCCGTCTTTCGAGGCCGATGGCACGCAGCCCAGCGGTTTCGCATTCCGCCGACGACCCATCTGTTCAACCGATATTTCAAGGGACGCCCCAGATCGCAAGGAGGCGACCAGCCGGGCTGAAGCCCGGACCGCGTGGTGCCAATGGTTCACCGATGGAGTTAGACGATGACTGGATTACATTACCTGCGACGCATAGGCCCTGTTCTGTTGACCTTGCTGGCCGTCGGATGTCTGCAGGTCGATGTGCATGTCGAGATGCATGACGACGGTTCGGCCACCATCACCGAGCGAGTGCGCCTTTCCCGACGGCTTCTCGAGTTGGACGAGCGGCTCGACCGCGAGCCCAAGCTGGCCGAGTTCATTGAGCGGGCCAACATCGACCGACGTGCCGGCACGATGGGCGAAGGGCTCGAGGTCACCGGCCACGAGGTCGAGAAGTTCGAGGACGGGAGCATAGAAAGCCGGGCAACGTATGCCATCCCCGACATCACAGACCTGCGGCTGGTGAACCCGTTCCTCGGGCGGGGATGCGCCGGGCACAATATCCGAATCCATTTCAGCCCCATCTACGAGCGAATTCACTCCTACCACGTGATCGGCGAGATAATGATGAGCTGGAGAGTCCACGAAGGGCCGGAAGGCGGGGGGGACGACGAGCAGCCGCAGCGGTTGACCAAACCCTCCGATCTCCAGACACTGCGCAACCTGCTGCCTGTTATCGCCGACCTGCTCAGCGACGTCGAGGTGACGTTCCGTTTCACCTATCCCCACCCGGCGCGGCACGCCGGGACCGAGACCGCCCACCTGTTTTCGTTCAAGGGCGACGAACTCGATGCCCACGGCCGCCGGTTCCTCGAGAACGAGGAAGTGATGCTCCGTGTCCTCCAGTTGGACTTCGATGCCGGTCTGATCGCAGACAATATTCGTGCAGGCAGACGTCGCCCCACCGGGCCGGCCTTCAACCGGCGCGGTTGGAACCGGCGCATCCCGCCCACAACGCACCTGTTCGATGAGTACTACAAGGGGCGGCCGAAATCGCAGGGCGGAGACCAGCCGGGCTGACAGCACTCGATTCGCCCGCGGCCAGAGCCGCATCTGCCCGTAAATGGAGCATCGCTATGGTTACCCGAGCATCCCTGTGTCGTCTGTTGCCGGTTCCCGGGGGCTTATCGAGTCGGACTCCGTCCGATACACCTCGAACGTCGGGCCGCGTCGTCCTCATTGTCGGGCTGTTCTGCGCCCTGCTGATGTCGGCCGGCGAGGCCCGTGCCGGGGATGAGCCGGGATGGGATGCCTCGGCGTTCTACGAGCAGTGCGCCCCGTCCACCGTGATGATTACCGCGGTCGAGACCTTCCCCAAAGGGATGCTCAACCGAACGCGGGAGGCCGTACAGCCGTTCCCTCTTTATCGCATTCCGTTCGACCTGCTCGGGCTGGTGTTTTATCCTCTGGAGGTGCCGGCTTTCGGGCTGCGCAAGTGGGGCGGCTCGGGGGTCATCATCGACGAGGAGGGGCATCTGCTCACCAACCACCACGTCATCGAGGGCGGGGACGTGTTCTGGGCGGAGCTGCACGATCGCCGCCTGCTGAGGGCGGAGCTCATCGGGTCGGACAGTGCCGAGGACTACGCCCTGCTCAAGCTGGGCCTGGAGGGCGGCGAGGTCACGCCGGCGAAGCTGGGCGACTCGTCCGAGGTGACGGTCGGCGACGCCGTGGTGGCCATCGGGAGCCCGCTCCGACTGCGTCAATCGCTGGCGATCGGGGTTGTCGCCGGGCTCGAACGCCGGATTCAAGCGGGGTCCGGCAGGCCTCGGGCCGGCTTCCAGGACTATATCCAGACCGATCTGACCATCGGGTTCGGGTCCAGCGGGGGCGCTCTGTTCAACCAGGACGGCGAGGTGATCGGCCTGACCACGATGATGGTGGCAGGCGGCAGGACGGGCGTGGTGACCTTCTCGGTCCCCATCAACGTGGTGAAGGAACGACTCCCCGAACTGAAAGAGCACGGGCAGGTGACCCGGGGCTATATCGGCGCCCACGTCAAGGATGTCACCCCGCGCCTCATTGAGGAGCTCGACCTGAAAGTCACATCCGGCGCGTGCATCTATAACGTCCGGGGGGCGTTGTTCCGACCCCCTCCCGCCCGGCGTGCGGGTTTGCAGCGGGGCGACGTGGTGATCGAGTATAACCTGCCCGGCAGACCGCTGGCCATTGACCGGGCCCGTCCGCTCGCCCGGGCGGTCCTGAACACACGGCCCGGCACCGAGGCGGAGATCGTCTTCATGCGGGGAGATGAACGGCGAACCGTGACCCTCACGGTCGCGGGGCGCTGACCCCGGTCGAGTCGGCCGGGTCAGGGCAATGAGACGGGCGCGGCATCGTTGTCGGCCGATTCGAGCGCCGCGTTGAGCAGCCGGGTGTTCACCAGGCCGTCTTTGCCCGTCGCCAGGGGCTGCTTTCCGTCCCGCACACATTCCACGAAATGGTTGATGCTCTCGACCGCCAGCCCCAACTGTTTGCCGTGGACTTCCGGCGACACGAACATGTCGAGATAAGACGCATCCGGATGCCCGTGCGGGGTTCGCTCGGAGTACTTCGCGATCGCCCGCGAGTGGCTGGGGTCGACATAGACGGCTCCCTTCGAGCCGAGCACCTCGAGCTTGCAGTCGATGAGCGACGGTGCGCTCTGTGGCAGAATCCACGAGTTCTCGATCACCGCCACCGCCCCGTCGTCGAAGTCGAGCACGGTGAGGAACAGGTCCGGGGTGTCCACTCCCATCCCTTTCAGAACACCTTCGCGACGGCGGCAGGTCACGCGGGCGACTCGCTTTTGTGTGAGCCAGCACACGGTATCGAGCACGTGGCTGCCGAGGAACAGCAGGGCGTTCGTCCGGTCCGCCCACGGGAGCATCTTGAGCGGGACATAGACGGTATCGCTGAGCCGGTAGTAGATGTATCGGACGTCGCCCAGTTCGCCGTCCCGGATCGCCTGCCAGGCGGCAACTACCGGCGGGTTCCACCGGTTGTGCCAGTCGATCATCAGGATGACGTCATTCTTTTCGGCGGCCGCGATCATCCGCTCACATTCCTCGACGGTCCGCGCCATCGGCTTTTCGCAGAGGATGTGTTTGCCCGCCTCTGCGCACCGGATGACGATCTCGGTATGGGCGTCGTCCGGAGTGACCACCGAGACGGCATCGAAGTCCTCGCCTGCCAGCAGACCGTCGAGGGAGGTATATCGTCCCTTTACGCCCCAGTCGTCTCCGACTTTGTTCAACTGCTCCTCGTCCAGATCGCAGACGGCGACGAGCTCGGCCGACGGGTGCTGGTCATATGCCTTGACGTGCATCCGGCCCCACCCCCCGACACCGACAACGGCGAGTCGCACCGCTCCCATGGCCGCTCCTTCCCTTTGAGTCCGGTTTCCGAAGCCCGCGCAAGACGGTTTGACGGCAAAACGGGGCTGATCGGAAGATTCTACTTGATCGGGTGTGCGGATTCAAAGAGAATAGGGGTGTGAGAATATTCGGCATCAAGGTTTCGATCCACCACACATTCATCTGGCTGCTGCTCTTCCCGATGTTCCTCGTCGGCGGGGCGGGGCTCGTGGGCTGGCTCCTCGTCGTCTTTTCGCTCGTGCTGATGCACGAGCTGAGCCACGCCCTGGTTGCGCGAGCCCACGGCATCCAGGTGGAGGGTATCACCCTGCTCCCGATCGGCGGGGTGGCCCGGCTCGGGATGATGCCCGAGGACCCGTGGATCGAGACGAAGGTCGCAGCGGCCGGGCCGGGCTTGAACTTCGTCCTCGCGGGCGTCCTGTTCCTGTTCGCCCGGGCGACCGGGCTGCCGATGTTCGCCGCGGGCGACAGCGGGGAACCGGCGGTCTATCAGGCGACATTTCTGGGCATGCTGTTCCTGGCCAACCTCGGCCTGGGGATATTCAACCTGATCCCCGCGTTCCCGATGGACGGCGGGCGGCTGCTCCGGGCACAACTGGCCCGGAGGAGCGGCTACCTGTCGGCCACGCGGACCGCCGCCCGGATCGGACGGTGGATCGCGGCGGCGATGGCCCTCTACACCCTAGCCAGCTTCGTCCGGCCGGAACTGCCCACCACCCTCCTGCTCCCCGTGATCGCCCTGTTCATCTATTTTGCCGGCAAACGCGAAGAGATGATGGTCGCCGCCCGCCAGAGCTTCGCCCGGGGCGGGCTGTTGCGGCTGTTCGGCATCCCCCCGGCCGCCGAACGCCCGCCGACAGACATGGGCCGTCCGGACTACGCCGGCGAGTTTGGCGACCGTTCCGACATCATCGACATCGAAGGCCGGACCGTCAACGAACAGTCACCGCCCACCCCCTCGGCCGCAGACGCTTTTCGACAACTGGCCGAGGAGATCGACGGCCAGCTCGGCCGGTAGCCCGCTCCCCCCGCCACGGTGCCCTCGCGTCCGCCCCCGATCAACCGGACCGCCGTCCCCCGCCGGACGGCTCCGCTGGCAACGAGCGGCCGGACTGTGTATGATGGGTCGCCGATGGACGACATGCCAGAAAACACGGGCACCGGAACGCTCTACGTCGTGGCCACCCCGATCGGCAATCTGGAGGACATGACCCACCGGGCGGTCCGGGTCCTGGCGGAGGTTGACGCGCTCGCCTGCGAGGATACGCGGAGGACGCGGCGCTTGCTCGACCACTACGGGATATCTCCGCCCGGCACCATCTTCCCCTGCCACGAGCACAACGAGGCGCAGGCGGTGGATGGCATTCTGGCTCTGCTGGACCGGAACCGGAGCGTGGCGATCTGTACCAACGCCGGCTACCCCGGGATCAGCGACCCGGGGTACCGCATCATCTCGGCCGCCCGTGACCGGGGGATCGACGTGGCGGTCCTGCCCGGGGCGGGCGCCGTCGAGGCGGCCCTGCTCGCCTCCGGCCTGTCCACCGCCGGCTACATATTCAAGGGGTTCGCCCCCCGGAAATCCGGCCGCCGGCGGCGGTTCCTCGAGGAGGAGGCCGACCGGGCACACACGCTGGTCTTCTTCGAGTCGCCCTACCGGCTGGGCAAACTGCTGGCCGCCGCCCACGACGTGCTGGGCGACCGGCTCGCCGCCGTATGCATCGAGCTCACCAAGAAGTTCGAGCGGGTGCATCGGGGCTATCTGTCCGACCTGGCCGCCGAGTTCGAGGGCCGGAAGGTCAAGGGCGAGGTGACCGTTGTCATCGCCGGCAGCAATCCGAAGTTCTGCCGGGATGATCCGGGGGTTCCTTGACAACGCCGGCCCGGCCCGGTACATATACCCCCGTTCGAGTTCATTTTTTTCAAGGAGGTGGCAGTGGCAGAAAAGCTGAAGTTCGGTGTGTGCGGGTACGGCGGTTCTTTCCATATGGGGCGGCGTCACGCCACCTGGCTGATGGAGGCGGGGCGGTCCGAGCTGGTCGCGGTGTGCGATCCCGACGCCGAGCGGCAGGAGGCGGCGAAAGAGGATTTCCCGGGCATCGAGACCTACGACGACCTGGAAACGCTTCTTGACCGGTCGGACGCGGAGCTCGTTTTCATCGTCACCCCCCACAACCTGCACGCTCCCCAGGCGATGGCCTGCCTCGAGGCGGGCCGGCACGTCGTGCTGGAAAAGCCGATGTGCCTTACGACGAAAGAGGCGGACGACATGATGGCCCTGGCCGACCAGAAAGGCCTGATGGTGACCGTCTTCCATAACCGCCGATGGGACGGCGACTATCTGACCATCAAGAAGGTCATAGACAGCGGACAGATCGGCGAGGTGTTCAGCGTGCGCGGCCAGCAGGCGAAGTTCGGGATGCAGACCGACTGGTGGCGTGCCACCAAGGCCATCACCGGCGGGACGATGTATGACTGGGGCGTCCACATCACCGACTGGGTGCTCGGGCTGGTCCCCTCGAAAATCGTGAACGTGACCGGGTTCTCGCAAAAGAGAGTGTGGCACGATGCCGACGTCGAGGACGAGGTCTGGGCCATCATCCGGTTCGACAACGGGGCCGTCGGCGAGGTGCTCCTGTCGCACATCAGGAACCTGCGCCAGCGGCGCAAATGGGAGATCATGGGCACCGAAGGGAACATCACCCACGACTGGCCGGACCGGCACATCGAGGTTACCACCCACCACGAGAACCGGCTGACCACCGAATACGTGCCGACCGAATCGACCGACTACAGCCCGTTCTACAAGGGCATCCTCTCCTGCGTGTTCGACGGCGGCGAGCCGCCGGTCCCGCCCGAATCGGCGGCCCGGGCCATCGCCGTCATCGAGGCACAGATGCAGTCCGCAGAATCCGGACAGGCGATCGAGATTCCCGGCGGCTGACAGAATGGCGCCACGAAAACCGGCGAGCGAGGTGAAAACCGGGCCGACACCAACGGAGCTCGAAACGCACCGGCTGGTCGTCGGCATCGGCGAAATCCTGTGGGACTGCTTCGGAACGGAGCGCCATCTCGGCGGCGCACCCGCCAATTTCGCCTACCACGTGCATGCGTTGGGAGATCGGGGCGTCCCGGTCAGCCGGGTCGGCGACGACGAATCGGGCCGGGAGCTGATCGCCGCCGTCGCCCGACTCGGCATACCGACCGACTATCTTCAGCGAGACGCCGTACACCCGACCGGGCAAGTGGTAATCGAGTTCGACCCGAGCGGCGAGCCGGAGTTCAACATCGCCGGGAACGCCGCCTGGGATTTCATCGAGATGACCGACCCGCTCGAACAACTCGCCGCCGATGCCGACGCGGTATGTTTCGGGACGCTCGCCCAGCGGGACCCGACATCCCGCCGGACGATCGGGCGATTCGTGGCGGCGGCTCGCCGGGCTCTCGTGGTGTGCGACCTCAACCTGCGCGGCCCGCTGATCGACCTCGGATCGGAGGATGAGGAAGCCCTGGACATCGTGCGACACTCGATGGAAGCGGCCGACATCCTGAAACTCAACGAGGGCGAGTTCGCTACCCTGGCCCGGGCATTGCGCACAACGCAGGCCGACGACAGGTTCGCCGAACGACTGCTGAGCGAGTTCCGCCTCCGGCTGGTGTGTGTGACGCGCGGCCCGCGCGGTTGTGTGCTCCACGGGCCGGGCGGCAGGGCGGAGTGTCCCGGGATCGAGGTCGAGGTCGCCGACCCCGTGGGGGCCGGAGATGCGTTCACCGCAGCCCTGGTGCATCAACTGCTGCGCCAACGTCCCCTGGCGGAAGTCGCCCGGTTCGCCAACCGGGTCGGAGCATACGTCGCCTCGCAGCCCGGCGCCACCCCGCCCATAGACAGGGCCCGGCTGCCTGAATGATCGGGAAAAGTGTTCTCAGGAACGGCCCGGTGTGGTATCCTGATGTGGCGTGACGTTGGGCTGTTCTTTCGTTGGGGAACCATTGCGAAAGGAGGGACGACATGCGCATTGAAGTGCCGGTACTGCTCGTGCTCGCCGTCGCCGCGTTCGGGTGCGGGCGTCGAGATGTCAACGACGAGGTCGAACCCGAGGAAGAGGTCCGTGACCCGGACGTCGTCACCCTGGTCGGTGTCGTCCAGTTCCACCGGGCGAGCCCGGCCATCGGCGGCGAGAGCGATCCGACCGGCTATATCCTGACCGGGGACCACGCCTCGGCGGTCGAGGCGGCGCTCAACGCCACCGGGACGATGCCCGAGCCGGGCGTGCAAGAACGCATCTACCTGCGCCGGGCCGGCGAACTCGATCACCGAACCCTGCGGATGTTCGTCGACAAGCGGATCGCGATCACCGGCCGGCTGGACGTCGTCCGGGCCGGCGGTGTGGAGACACCGGAGCGGTACTTCCCCGTACTCGACCTGATGCAACTGGAGCCGGTGGAGTAGCCCGGGGCGCCGCAACCGGCGGAACCGGGAGCAGGCATGAAAACGGGGAACTCGTCGTTCCCCGTTTTCGATGCACTTTCTCAGAACCGAACGGCGGCCTGCCGAACGGTCACAGGTCCGAGTTCGACCGGCTCAGTTCCTTTTCCACTTGACGGTGCAGCCGACCGCTCGGACCGACGGGTTCTCGACCTCTTCACCGGCGAGCACGGCGTCGATGGCGTCACGCAGATGATGTGTTTCCACCGCGTCCGGGTTCCGCATATTGTCGTCGATCGCCCCCCGGAATCGCAGCTTCCGCTCGCCGTCGAACAGGAACACGTGCGGGGTGACCCGGGCGCCGTAAGCTCGGGCGACTTCCTGCGACTTGTCCCGCAGGTAGGGGAAGTTGTAGTTCTCCTCCTCGGCACGCTTTTTCATGTTCTCGAAGCTGTCGGCGGGATACTGCTCGGAGCAGTTGGGGTTGATGGCGACGAGTTGGACGCCCTTCTCGGCGTAGTCCGCCTGAATCTGGACCATCCGCCCCTGCCAGGCGATGGCCGCCGGGCAGTGGTTGCAGTGGAAGATCACCACCAGGACCTTTTTCTCCGCGTAGTCAGCCAGCGAATGCGTCTCATCGTCGACGCCCGGAAGCGAGAAATTCGGGGCCTCGGCCCCGAGCTCCAACTCCTGGACCCGTTCTGCGCCCAATGCCGGGCAGGCATATCCAACGAGAAGCAATACCACAAACGAGACCGCCCAATAACGCAACCGCATAAGGCACCTCCTTCCTCCCCGGGTTCCAATTTCTATCATTATAGTAGATTTCCGGTCCGCCCCACAACCTTTTCGCCCGATATTTCGGAAATGATCCCCGAAGCGGTTGACGTGCTCCGGGCCCCGCCTTATACTCCCGAACCTGGACGAGCCGTCCACGCAGGAGCCGGCGTTCGGGCGTCCGATTCAGGCCGGCCGAGCTGTGTATTGTCCTTGGCTTTCATACTGGGCCTTCGCACCGGAGGAGGGATATCGGGGTGGTTGAAATATCAGACCAGATGAATCGAGAAGCGCTGGGCCGCATGCTCAGGCGGTGCGCCCGCCCCAACTGTCGGCGGCGGGACGGCATCGAGTTCCTGCCCCTGGCCGAACCGGTTCGTGATCCGGGCCAGGTCGCCGTATTATGCGCGGACTGCCTCGCCCGCATCAAGCGGGGTGAGGCAGACCTCCACCGGCTGCAGCTATGGCTGTATCGTGGCCGCGACTACTGGGAGAACGTCGGGGCGGAATGAACAACGCCCCAGATCAGGGCATCAGCCCCACCAACACAAAGGAGTGTCGTCGATGAAAGTACTTAAGATCGTGATCGACAAGGAGCCCAAGTATTATCGTTGGGAACAGGACCGGGAGTTCTTCCACCCCGGCGAGACGGTGACCGGGCGGGTCGAGTTCGATGAGCCGAGCCAGCAGCCGCCGGCCGGCACGAAAGTCGTGTGGACCGACAGCTACGGCCGCCGCATCCGATCAACCGAGGGGGACTGGAACCCGGCACGCGGCTATCTCGAATACGAGTTCGACACCTCCGACGGCCAGGTCGCCCTGGCAAACTACCTCCACGTCGAGGTCCCCGGATGCGAATGCCCCCAGGGCAAAGAACGATTCATCGTCACCCGGCCGCTCGAACCGTGGGACGACTACCACATCTTCCTCTGGGCACGATACCCATACGGCTACTACGACGAGCTGCGGAAGATGGGGGTCGATGGGACCATCGCCTACAAGCGAACCCCCTACGAGAACGTGCTGGAGAACGACTTCGTCTGTTACGTCGATCAGGTCAGCCCCGACGAGGTGTCGGTCTATCACCGGCCCTACTCTCAATACATCGAGCCACCGACCGAGGAGAACAAACACCGCAACTGGTTCGGGCGGCATTGGGACATGGTCAGGAACCGCTACAAGGAAGCCCGCGACCGGCTCAAGCCGCTCAGCGTGGCGCTCGATACCGAGGGCCAGAAGACGCTGTGGCGGGCGTCCTGCCCCTCCGACAGAGGCGTCCAGGCCAAGATGCGCGAACGGATCATGAACACCGTCATCCAGCACAAGCCCATCCGGCCGATGTTCTACAACCTCGCCGATGAGCACGGGACCGGCGACCAGGCCGCACCGTTCGACTTCTGCTATTGCAAACACTGCATGGACCGGTTCCGAGTCTGGCTCGAACAGCGCTACGGTACCCTCAACGCCCTGAACAGGGAATGGGGCACCGACTTCAAACTGTGGCGCGAGGTCATCCCGCTGACCACCGACGACACCCTGCGCCGCCAGGCGGAGAACCCCGAGTTCAACTTCTCGTCCTGGGCCGACCACCGCGAGTTCATGGACGACGTGATGACCGGGGCGCTCGCCTACATGCGGGACGCCGCCCGCGAGGCCGACCCGACCGGCGTGTACGCCAGCACCGGCGGCCAGGGACCGGGCGCCTACGGCGGCTGGGACTTCGCCAAGCTGGCGAAGTCCGTCGACCTCCACATCCCGTACAACATCTTCCAGAACGACGAGATGCTCCGGTCGTTCAAGCCCGGATGCCTCAAGTTCGGACCGTTCTTCGGGGACGACCCGCAACTCGTCCACCGCATGTGGTTCCAACTGTTCCACGGCGACTGCGGCCAGATTTACTGGGATAACGACGAGGACAAAGGCCGGTTCCTCGAACGGCCGACCAGGGAATGGTCGGCCCGGGCCAAACGGCTCGCCCCGACAATCAAGGAGCTGAAGAGCGGGATCGCCAAGCAGATCATGGCGATGGAGCCGACCCACGAGCACCTCGCCGTCCATCACTCCCAGGCGTCCGTCAGGGCAAACTGGTTCATGGGCACCATCCCGCAGGGCGAGGCGTGGGTGGACCGCAACTCGGGCAACTGCGAGGCGCTGGAGACGGACATGATGTGGCACGCCCGGTCCGCCGTGAGCAAGCTCGTCGCCGATACCGGGCTCCAGTACCGGTTCATCGCATACGACGCCGTGGGCCAAGGCGGCCTGATCGCCGACGGATACAAGGCGTTCTTCATGCCCCACTCGATGGCCGTCAGCAACGAAGAGTGCGAGCAGATCAGAAGGTTTGCAGAGGCCGGCGGCGTGGTCATCGCCGACACGCTCCCCGCCGTGATGGACGAGCACTGCAAGCTGCAGCCGAACGGCCGCCTGGACGACTTCTTCGGCATCGA
Organism: Planctomycetota bacterium; assembly: GCA_003559755.1. Lineage (GTDB taxonomy): Bacteria > Planctomycetota > PUPC01 > PUPC01 > PUPC01 > PUPC01. The sequence continues at coordinate 202 of PWKM01000107.1, read as the reverse complement.
GCGGACCCGCAAGAGCGAGGAGGAGCCGTTCGAGTACGCCGAGAATGGAGAACCGGTCGTCGTCCGCGACGAGGACAACCCGTTCGGGCTGCCCCAGGGCGAACTGGTGCTCCGGGCGTGCGAATCAACGGTGACCGCCACCGGCGACGCAGTCGCACACGGCAATGCGGCCGGCTCCGATGCACTCATCGTGCGAAAGGTC
>PWKM01000268.1 GCA_003559755.1 Planctomycetota bacterium | reverse complement strand
CGTGCTCGACACAGTCCCGCATCAGGGTGTCGAGCAGGCGCCGGTACAAGCTCAGCCGGCCGATTGTCTGTTCCGCGATCCTCTGGTCCACAGTCGTGAACGCCCTCACTTCTGACCTAACTCTTGCCATTCCAGTTGTGACGCTATTCACAGGATAAGGCAAGCTCACACGAATGTCAAGGGAAATCCCGACAATAGCAGAATTATTTCCGACCGAAGGACCGCGCAGGCGACGCAAACGACGCGACGCCTGCAGGGCGGCTACGGAATCTCGAATTCGGTGGACGCCTCGGCCCGGGGCGAAAGCTGCACGCGGAGGATGCGGTTCGGGTTCCGTTCGCCGACGTAAACGCGGTCGGTCGAGCCGGCGATCCACCACGGGTTCGCCAGTGCGATGTCCGCCCCGTCCGACACGGAGTCGCGGTTGCCCCGCCGGCCGAACTGGGCGACGATGTTCCCGGCCGAGTCGAGGATGGACACGCGGCTGCGTATCCGGTCGGGCACGAGCAACCGCCCGAACTCGTCCATGTCGAACCGACCGCCGCCGCAGACACAGCGCTCGGCGTGTGTGACCCCCTGGTATTGGGCCGGCAGGGGGCTGAACACCCCGTGCCGCATCCATCGGGCGCCCTCGACGCGGAGCTTGTGGTTGTTGTGCAGGTGCCACATAAACTCCGGCATCGGCTTCCACAGGTCCCCGTCCGGTCGGGCCGGGGGGGCGCCGACCTCGGCGTCGCCGGGCAGTCCGTCGATCCGCCCGCCGCCCGGTCCGAACTGGATGATGCTGCCCTGCCAGCGGAGCAGCGGGTCGAAGCTCCCGTCCTCGGTCATCGCCGGGTACGGGCGATCGAGCGGGTCGGGCAGCGCCTCCGCGAAGTCGCGGGGGTAGGTCACGCCGAGCGGGAGGATGGACTCTCCGACATACAGGTTCCCCTGCCGGTCCACCCGCACACCCTGGGCGCCGGCCCGGAGATAGGCGACGTGATGACGGTCTTTCATCTCGCCGTCCGGGCCGAACACGGCGATGGCGGTGCCGTAGGGCCAGCCGCGCTCCCAGCGTGCCCGGGTCTCGGGCGGCCGCTCCCGGTCGTAGTACATCACGTAGATGTTGCCCTCGGCATCGACGGTCATCCCGCGCGAGCTTGTGCCGGAGGCCCCCTTCATGGTGCGAACGATCAGATCGCTCTCCATCCGTCCGCCCTCGAAGGGCACCTGGTGGCCCTCGAGGTTGAAGCGGCGCAGGTGGGTCTTCGTCCAGCCGCTCCACCGGCCGTCCCAGGTCAGGGCATAGATGTGGTTGTCCGGCCCCAGGACCGCCTCACAGATGTAGTAGCGTTCGCCGACATCGGGCGAGACCAGCCGGATGTAGGATTGCGACGAGCCGTCGCCCGAATAGACCATGAGCCGGTTCCAGTCGTTCACGTACAACCTGTCGCTCTCCGGCTCGAGGAACACCTGAAGCGGCTGGGTCATCACGCCCTCGTCCGGTCTCGGGTAGACATCACGATGTTCGCCGAAGCGGTCGCCCTCGTCCTCGATTCGGAGCAGGCGCCATCGGGACCACAGAACGTTCGGGTTGGAGACCCCCAGCCAGATAACCGGGCGGTCGCCGGAGAAATCGGAGGCCATGCTGAGCCGATAAGACGGCCCCGGTCGGATGCTGCCCGTGCGCTCGAACGTGTCCTCGATCTCGGTCTCGAACTCCAACTCGCCGTCCGGGCTGAACCGCATCAGGCGGGCCTCTTTCATCGTCGGGGCGTAGTCGTGGATGCCCCGCCGATACCCTTCCTCGCTCCCGGCCAGGACGTAGAGATGGCCGGTCTCGGGGTGGACGGCCACCTGCTGCGGTCGCTGCACCTCGATGGACCGGATCAGGCCGGCGCCCGGGGTATAGACGGCGATGTTGTTCCCCCGGTGGTTGCACACGTAGAGGTTGCCTTCGGGATCGGTGGCCAGGCCCTTGGGCCGGTTGACGCTGAAGCCCGGCCCGCCCCGGTTCTCGTCGTCGCCGGTGAAGATCTCAGCCGGTCCGTCGCTGTCCAGCCGCAGTCGATACACTGCCTGCCGAAAGATGACCCGGCGGGCGTCGTGGCCCAGGTACCCGGCCTCGGCGGCGGAGATATAGAGGGTCTTGCCGTCGGGCGAAGCCGCCACGAACAGGAGACCGGCATCGGACAGCTTGAGCATCTGAGTGTCCAGCGCCCCGGCCGGCACCCGGCCGTCGGTGCTCAGCCGGGTGAGCTTTCTCGCATCGCCCGGCCCGCCCGGGATGAGGAGCATCCCGTCGGGGGTCATCGCCATCGAGCCCACGTTGCCGCCCGGCAGGTTGTAGTCGCGTTGGAAATGGACCGTGCCGTCCGGCATCCGCACCGGCTCTCGGCCGGCCAGCTCCTCGGCCGGCATGTCATCGGGCGCGGGCGCGATCTGCCGCACATATTCGCCATCGCGGTTCAAGACGACGACCCCCGCGCCGGCCGCCACATACAGAGTCCCGTCGCTGTCCGCCACCATGGCGTTGATGTTGCCGATCCAGTCGGGCTGGTACCCGATCGTGCGATCATACGTCGCCTCTGTGCCGAGGGCGACCACCGCGGTGTACTTGCCGGGGCCGACCCGCTCGCCCGCGTCGTTCGTCCCGTCCCACACCACCGTCTGGGCTCGGCTGCCCCGGCTGAACGGCTCGGGCGCGTTCTCGCCCAGGACACCGGCGGCGAGGTGCCGCACCGTTTCACCGGCCTCGTTCCGGATCAGGACGGTCACGTCGGACAGTTCGTTCGGCACGAACCGAATCCGGACCTCGCCGTCCACGAACTCGGCCACGGGGGCCTGCTCGAACGTCGGGCCGCCGACCGAACGAGCCGGCATCCCGGGCAGACAGCCCGAAAGAGCGGCGAGGAAGAAGATCACCACGGGGACCAAACCGACCGCCGCGAGCGAAGACAACGCCCGCGCCGACCGTTCACCGGGTCCGGCGGCCCTCGTTCGACCCTCGCAGCGGGCTCGCGGCTCGTCGATTGTTTTTCGGCGCGGCACCATACCCACGCGGCCATTCCATTCGCTCATCGTTTCGTCTCCCTGGACCTGTGACACAAGAACCCCGAGCCGGCCGCCGGCTCACTGCGAACGCGGCGTCCAACCGGCCGAAGCCCGGCATCCAGCCGGACAATTCAGAAGCGGCGGTTGCGATAGCCCTATATATACAACAATCCCGGTGTCCTTCGCAAGGGCTGGTCAGGTCTTCTGGCCGGACGCGCCGCCACGGAGCTCGGCCGGCGCGGGGCTCATCGCCGGAGTCAGGGCGCCGACAAGCCCGACGGCCAGCCCAACCGCGGCGACCACCCACAAAGCGGGCCGGTCCGGGGCAGCCGCCAGCCGAT
>PWKM01000149.1 GCA_003559755.1 Planctomycetota bacterium | reverse complement strand
CCCGAGCTGGAATACTTCTATTTCAAGGACTCGAGCCCGCACCCGGAGACGCTGGACGCCGGCGGCTATTTCGACCTGACCCCGCTCGACGTGGCCAGCGACTTGCGGCGCGAGACGGTGCTCACCCTGGAGAAGATGGGCATCGAGGTCGAGTACAGCCATCACGAGGTCGCACCCAGCCAGCACGAGATCGACCTTCGGTACGACGAAGCGCTCAAGATGGCTGACAATGCGATGACCTATCGGCTGGTGGTCAAGGAGGTGGCGATGAAGAACGGCGTGTACGCCACCTTCATGCCCAAGCCGATATTCGCCGAGAACGGGAGCGGGATGCACACCCACATGTCCCTGTTCAGGGGCGAGCGGAACGCGTTCTTCGACCCGGACCACGAGTATCATCTGTCGGCCGAGGCCCAGGGGTTCATCGCCGGGCTGTTGAGGCACGCCCGCGAAATCTGCTCGGTCGTCGCCCAATGGGTCAACTCATACAAGCGCCTGGTCCCGCGATACGAGGCACCGGTCTATATCTCGTGGGCCCGACGGAACCGGTCTGCCCTCGTCCGCGTCCCGATGTACAAGCACGGCAAGGAGAAGGCCACCCGGGCCGAGTTCCGATGCCCCGACCCCGCCGCCAATCCATACCTGGCGTTCGCGGTCATGCTCGCCGCCGGGCTGAAGGGTATCAAGGACGGCTATGAGCTGCCCGGCCCGGTCGAGGCGGACATCTTCGAGATGAGCGAGGCGGAACGCGAGCGGCGCGGGATCGAGTGCCTGCCCAACAACCTCGACGAGGCCATCTGGGAGACCAGCCGGAGCGAGCTCGTCCGCGAAGCGCTCGGCGACCACATCTTCGAGAAGTTCATCGCCAACAAAAAAATCGAGTGGGACGGCTACCGAACGCACGTCAGCCGATACGAACTGGAGAAATATCTGCCCATCATGTAACGCGGACGACGGCGACCGGGCGCTCAGTCAGAACATCGTTCGCTCCGATGCCGAATGGGGATGCCGGCTCCGCAGGCCGGCATCCCTTCGGCGCTGATGTTGACACCTTCGCAGGCCTTCCCATATCCTGTCCGGCGTGCCTTTCGAACGGCAGACCAACAGGAGCGGCATCGTGACGCGGACGATTTCCCTCATCTTCGACAGCTTCAAGGGGTCGATCGGCGCGCCCGGGCTGGGCGATGCCGTGTCGACCCGGCTGGCCCGGCACCTGCCGAATGCCCGCATCGTCAATTTCCCGGCGTCGGACGGCGGCGACGGGTTCGCCGAATCGGTCGGCCATCATTTCCGCACCGCACCGGTCGGATGCCGGGTGAGCGACCCGTTGATGCGGCCTCGCCGGGCACACTACATCTGGTCGCCCGACGAGCGCCTGGCGGTCGTCGAGTCGGCCCAGGCCAACGGGCTCGCACTGCTCGATCCGGCTGAACTCGACCCGTTGAAGACGACGACCTTTGGCGTGGGCGAACTGCTGCTCGACGCCGCCCGACGCGGGGCCGAGCAGATCGTGATGGGCGTGGGCGGCAGCGCCACCATCGACGGCGGCGTGGGGATGGCCGCGGCCCTGGGGTTCGAGTTCCTCGATGAACGCGGCCGACAGATCGCCCCCAGCATCGGCTCCTTCGACTCGCTGGCCCGCATCGTCCCGCCCGAAAGCCATCCGCTGGCCGAGGTCGCCGTCCGGGTGGCGTCCGACGTCCGCACCGCCCTGCTCGGCGAGCGCTCGGCCGTCCGGATATACGGCCCCCAGAAGGGGGGGACCCCTGCGACACTGAGCCGGATCGAGGGCAATCTCGCCCGGCTCGCCGAGGTCGTCCCTGCCCTTTCCGACGTGGACTACGCCGGGATGCCGATGGGCGGCGCGGCGGGCGGGCTGGCCGCCGGGCTCTGCATCTTCGCGGGAGCGGACCTGCGGAACGGGATGGAACTGTTCGACGAGATGACCGGGCTGGCCGAACAGATCGAGCGCTCGGACCTGGTCATCACCGGCGAGGGGACACTCGACGTGCAGTCGGCCGAGGGGAAGGTGGTCAGCTACGTATCCCGCCTGGCCGACCGGGCGGGGGTCCCGACCATCGCCCTGTGCGGGGCGGTCGGCGACCACAGCGTCCCGCTCGGGGCGGCTGTCGGGCTGACCGACTCCGGGCTGGCGGTCGAGGAGTGCATCGCCCGCCCGCTCGATGCGTTGGACCGCGTGCTGCCCCGGCTTCTCGAGCTGGTGCGGGAGCGCGTGGGCTGATGACGGTGCGGCGGCGGGACTACAGTTCGCGCAGTACGCCCACCACCTTGCCCGCGATGGCGACCTGGGCTTCTTCCGGTGCGATGTAGATCGGCCGGAGAGTCTCGTTGGCGGGCTGGAGCCGGATGCGGCCGCCCTCGTGGAAATACTGCTTGACGGTCGCCTCGTCGTCGATGATGACGGCGACGATGTCGCCGTTGTCGGCGGTCTCCTGCTTCCGGACGAACACGTGGTCGCCGTCGAGGATGCCGGCGTCGCGCATGCTGTCGCCGTGTACGCGGAGAGCGAACAGGGGGCCGCCCTTCCGGAGGAACCGTTCGTCCACGTCGATCCGCCCCTCCAGGTTCTCCACGGCGAGGAGCGGCCGGCCGGCGGCGATCCGCCCGACGACGGGGATGCGGCGGGCGCCGGTGGCAGTCATCGTGTCTTCCCGCCGCCGCAGTTCGATCCCCCGGGCCGACCGGCTCCGGCGGCGGATATAGCCCTTCTTCTCCAGTGCCCGGAGGTTGTCCCGCACCGTGCCGGTGGACCGCCAGCCGAAGTGCCGGCCGATCTCCCGGATGGTCGGCGGCCGGTTCGCGGTCTCGATCCGGGACAGGATGAACTCGTAGACCTGGCGCTGGCGGTCGGTCAGTTCTTGCATCGCGTTCTCCTCTCGCAGTGGGGCCGTCCGGCGTCCGGTCGGGGCCGCGGCGGGTTTGGCGGCTCCGCGTTCATCGTTTTGCTCTTCAATCGAGGCGCAGTTCCCGTATCCGGTCGAGGTAGTAGCGGTAGTCGTCGAGCGCGACGCCGGGGGTGATGAGGTGGTCGGGCATGAGGATGTATCCGCCGTCGCGTGCGAGCGGGAGCCGTCGTTCGATCTCGGCGTCGATGGCGGCGGGGCCGTCCTCCAGGACCAGCTTGTTGAACCCGCCGACGATCCGCAGCTCGCGTCCGTACTGCCGGCGGTATGCCATCGGGTCGGCCTCCCAGGTCCCGATCTCGATGGGGAACTGGACGTTCACCCCGGCGTCCAGCCAGTGTCCGACGAGTGCGGCGATATCGCCGTCGGTGTCGATGCTGTAGAGCTTGATGCCGTATTCGTCGAGTTTGTCTCGGACCTTACGATATCCGGGCGCGACGCATTCGTCGAAGATCGACGGGCTGACCAGCGGGCCGGACTTGCCGCAGATGTCCTCCCAGCCGTGGCAGATGTCGGGGACGGTGTGCATCCGGGGCACGATCTGGTCGAGCCCCCAGCAGACGAGGCCGGCGAGTGTATCGACGATCTCGGCGTAGCAGTCCCGGTCGTCGTACATCAGGTACGACATATTCTCGACGCCCATCCAGTTCCGAATCCAGCCCATCATCGAGGCCCCGTGGACGGCGATGGCATTGCCGGACTGCTCGGCCCGTCGGACGCGGGCGTCGATGTCGGCGGGCACCCGGGCCGGGTCGGGCTGGAGCCGTTTCTTGAACTCCGGCCAGTCGGCGGCGGTCCGGAAGGTGAACCCGGTGTGCTGGGGGATGCAGCCCCGGTGCTTCCAGTCCTTCTTGGTCACCCCGGTCGAGTCGCGGAAGATGCGGTACTCGTCGGTCTCTTCCAGGACTACCTCTTCGAAGCCGGGGAACAGGTTGAGGTTGATATCGACGAATGTCCAGGGCGGGACGGCGTCGAAGTACGCCTGCTCGGCACCGGCCCCGTCGATGTCGCGGGGCAGCCCCTCGCCGTACCATCGCTCGCGTGTTTCGCGCCAGACCTTCCAGTGTACGACGGGCATGCGGTCGAACGCTCCGTAGTGCATGATCTGCTGCCACAACTGCCGGGTCGTCATGGTCGCCCTTCCCATCTGCGTATGGGGTGAAGCGTCGCTCTGCTTTTTGCGCTCCCAGAACATACCACACATGGGAGCGGGGTTCAAGCGGAGGACTTCCGATTGATAGCTTTTTAGAGTCGATGGTGCGGTTTCCGACGGTCAGAGCCAGCCGCGGTCGTGCATCGCGGCGATGACTTCCTGGACGGACAGGCATTCGGCCGCCGTCCGCATCGAGACCTGCTTCTGCTCGGCGAACTCGCTGACTTTGTGGAACCCGTCCAGGATCAACTCGTCGATGGTCTGAAAGGTTTCGTCGCGGCTGGTCAGACTGCCGGATTTTGCCTTGCGCCACTCGATATACGAGGCGATCACCCCGCCGCTGTTCGCCAGGATGTCGGGCACCACCGTGACGCCCCCCTCGTCGAGGATGGCGTCGGCCTCGGGCGTGGTCGGGCCGTTCGCCCCCTCCACGATCATACGGGCCCTGATTCGGGACACGTTTTCGGAGGTCAATGTATGCTCGACGGCCGCCGGGACCAGGATGTCGACGTCGGCGGCCAGCACCTCGTCGTTCGTGATATGATCGTACTCGGGGTAGTCTTCGAGCAGCTTCCCTTCGCTGCACCACTGGGCCAGCTCGTGGGCGTCGAGTCCGGTATCGGCGTGTATCCCGCCCGAGATATCGCCGGCGAAGGTGACCTTCGTGCCCTGTTCGTGCAGGAACCTTGCGCACCAGCCGCCGACGTTCCCGAACCCGTGGATGGCCACCGTCTGTCCCTTCAGGCCGCTGCCCAGGTATTTCTCTGACGCGGCCCTGATGCAGGTGGCCAGCCCGCGCCCGGTCGCCTCGAGCCGGCCGGGCAGGCCGCCCACGCGCGGCGGCTTGCCGGTCACGCACTCCGGCAGGTGCGTCTCTCCGAAGATCACCGCCATGTCGTAGGCGTTGGTGCCCATGTCCGGGGCGGGCACATACGTCCCGCTGACCAGCTCGTGGCGGATGACCCGGACGAACTCCTTGAGGATAGTCGTCTTGTGCATGCGGCTGTAGTCCGCCGGGTCGAGCCGGATGCCGGACTTCCCGCCGCCGAACGGCACACCGACGAGGGCCGTCTTCCACACCATCTTTTCCGCCAGCTCGGCGGTGTGTTCCATCGTCACCGTGGGCCAGAACCGGATGCCGCCCTTGGCAGGCCCGCGTGCCGTGTTGTAATACACGACGTACACGTCGCATTGCATCAACTCGTGATCGAGCCGGAGCCCCATTGTGATGCGTAGTTCCCGCTCGGGCTGCTCGAGAAGAGAGCGGCCGTCACGCGGTATTTCGATATACTGCGAAACCTGATCAAAATCAATGGACGGCATCGAGAACTCCTCTGGCTATCGTTGAACGTTCCGGCCGATCAGGCCCCAGCAGACGAAGCCGAGGATCAAGGCGGCCGCCGCGAAATACCGCCACAATGGTACACCGACATCGGCCTCCGGCGCAAGTGCCGCCTCGATGTCGGAGTGCGACGGGCGCGACTCGGCGCCCGCCGCCCCGGACTCGCCCGGGTCGAGCAGGTTCACCGCATACAGCGCCCGGCGGCCCTCGGCCTCGACCGTATAGACGCCGGTCTTCGTCGGCAAGAAGTAATCGCGGCCGCCCCGGCCGGCCACGATGTCCACCGGCTCGCCCTCGGGGCCGACCACCGACAGTGCGCCCGATGGCGGCCGCCGGACGGCGATGTACTCGCCGATGGGGAACCAGACCGGTACGTCGCCCTCCCCGCCGACCGGGTCGATCACGTTGGACCAGAAGATGGGGAACGAGGCCGTCATCGGCCAGTTCGTGTCCGAGAGCACCAGCCGACAGCCGACGACCGTCACCCGCCGCTGCGGGTCCTCCCAGGTCAGCAGGATCGTTCCCGCGCCGTCTGCCGGCTCGAGCACGGTCCGCGCCTCCGCCGGCGCGGTGATCTCCGGCAGCCGTGCGAAGCGGAGCGGCCCGAGGTCCACGTTCTCCAGCAGCGGCGAGTCCGACACCCGGACCGCACCCGCCGGCGGGCTGTGCTCGGCGGCGTCGCCGATCTGGATCGGCCCGACCGTCGTGTTCGGTTCCGGGCCGATGAGAACCGCGTCGCCCTCGGGCAGCCGGGCGGGCGTCACCTCGTTATACACGACCAGATCGAAGCCGGCCTCGACATCGTCCGCCCGCGGGAACTGGGACAGGTCGACCTCGGGGAGCAGCCGCAGCGCCCGGGAAACGAACGGGTTCTCCCGACCGACCAGGGCGACTCGAATCCGCCCGGTCCCCGGGGCCGCGGCATACGCCCGGTTGTCCAGGGCCAGATCGTCATCGACGACGAGCCGGGCCTCGACCGTCTCGGCTCGGTCCAACGCGGGCAGACCGGTGAACGCGAGCCGCTCTTCTCCGGCCAGACTCAGCGGCTGCCGGAACACCTCTGCTCCGTCGGCGATGAGCTCCAGTCGCCCCTCGATCGGCTGGGCTCCGTAGTTCCGGACCGCCACGAAGGGCCGCAGCGTGTCGTCGTCATCGGCGGTGATCTCGAACGCGTCCACCGCCGCGTTGGTCAGCTCGCCGCCCGCCGAAAACACGAAGACCGGCACGTCGCCGACCCGCGGCGGGACCGCTCCCGGCCGGTCGGTGACCACCAGGACGGCTGCGGCCCGTCGGCGGGCGATCCCGGCGCTTCGAGCGAATTCGGCGGCCAGGTCGATGGGCAGCTCGGTGGGCGCCATCCTCCGCAGCAGGGCGGCCGCCCGGGGTCCGTCCATCTCGGCCAGGGGCGGCCCCGCGATCGCCGGTACGCCGAGCAGCAGCACCTCGCCGGTCAGCCCGTCGAGCACCTCGGCCGCCGCCCCCGCGGCCCGGTCCCAGCGGGTGCCGCCGTCGGGCGCCCGGGCGCGCATGCTGGCCGACCGGTCTGCGACGACCAGAACGGCGGGGGTTCGGTCGGTCGGGAGGTGGAGGACCGGTTGGGCGGCGGCCAGGATCGCGGCGGTCAGGAACAGCACGGCGAAGACCAGCAGCCAGTCGAGCGAGCCGACCTTCTTGCCCGCCTCGGCCTGGGACACGGCGGCGACCTCTCGCCACAGCGTCAGGTCGGGCACCAGCGTCTCACGCCGGCCGGCCCGCCGGAGATAGAGGGTGACGAACAGCGGGACCAGCAGCAGGCCGAGCAGTGCGCCGGGGAACCCAAAGCTCATCGCACCAGCCCCCCGTGCAGGAGGTATCGCATCACGAAGTCCTCGAACGGGACGTCGGTCACGGTGGACAGGAAACGGATGTCGTGCTTGGAACAGAACGCGCTCCACCGCTCCCCGAAATCGCGCAGAGCACGGCGGTATCGGGCCGCGGCGGCGTCGGAGATGCGCAGCGAGACGGCCTCGCCGCTCTCGGCCCCGCGCAGGCGGATGCGGCCCCGCACGGGCGGATCGACCTCCTCGCGGGACAGGATGTGGATGAGCGAGATGTCGAACCGTCGGGCGGCGAGTGCCGCCAACGGCTCTTTCGCCGACTCGGCCCCGAAGAGGTCGGACACCAGGACGACCAGGCACGGTTCCGCCGAGCGGTCGGCGATCGCGCGGACCGCGTCGGCGGCGTGGGTCGAGCCGCTCGGCCCCAAATCGGCCAGGTGGTCGAGCAGGGCGGTGATGCGGGCCTTATCGGAGCCCACGGGGAACCACCGGCAATCGTCCCCGAAGGCGCCCACCTCGACGCGATGCCCCGCGCCCAGGGCGACGTATGTGAGGGCGGCGATACAGGCCGCGCCGTAGGCCAGCTTCGTCGGATCGTCGAGCCGACGGGGGAAGCTCATCGACGCCGAACGATCGAGCAGCAGGCGGAGCACGTATTGCTCCTCGCGCTCGAACTGCTTGATGACCAGGTCGTCGGTCCGGCTCAGCACGTTCCAATCGACGTGGCGGAAATCGTCGCCGGGCGAGTACTCGCGGTAGTCGGCGAACTCGATGTGTCCGCCCCGCCGACCGCCGGACCGTTCGCCCTCGGGCCGGCCCCGCTGCATCCGTCGAAATGCGACCTCCAGGCGTTCGAGCCGTGGGAGCAGGTCGCGCGAGATGAGTTGGCTTGAGGACATATATATACTAACGCAGTGGCCCCTCGCTGGTTCAGTGTCGGATTCTAGACAGACGGCGGGAAAACGTCAACAAACGGGCTCGGGATGCGGCCGGGGCACGGGGGGAGCAGCCCGCCCTGACGCAGGCATCCGGTGCCGGTGATGAGGTCAAAACTGCTCGTCGTCCCGGAGGGGAACCCGCTCCTCTTCATCGTCATCGTCATCGGGCACGGGGTCCCCCAGCCCTTCGATCTCCGCCTCGAGTTCGTCGAGAGGGTCGGGCTCTTCCTCGGCTTCCTCCGGCGCCTCGGGCTCTTCGGCCGGCTGTTCCTTCTCTGCGGCCGGTTCCTCGTCGTCCGGGGCTTCCGGCTGGCCCTCTTCTTCGGGCTCGGGCGGGTCGAGTCGATGCTCGCGGATGCGGATGATCGCGTCTTCCAGGTCCTTCTCCACCTCCTCCCAGTCGTCGGGGCCGATGATCCGGCTGCGGTCGAGCTGGTCCGGCGATGTCCGTGCTGTGAGCAGGTTGCCGGTGATCTGCGTGATCTGGAGCGCGCTGAGTCCATCGCCGTCGCGAGTCCGCTCGGGCAGGAACACGGCGAGCAGCCGCTCCCCGTCCCAGGCGGCCTCGACCTCCGGCGGGTCGGTCAGCACGGTGACTTCAGTGAACGCCGGATGCTCGTCCGGCAGCGCCCGGAAGGCGGCATCGGGGTACATGGCCAGGAGTGCGGACCGGGCAAACGAGGTCGCCGTCCGGCTGCCCGGGGCGGCCTCCACGACGAGCAGGCCCCCGTCATCGAGGAACTCGGCCAGCCGGTCGCGGTCGATCTGTTCGGGCGCAGCGTCGCCGCCGGCAACGAGGGTGGGGACAAAGACGGCCAGCCCGTGTGGCAGATCGCCCGCGAGCAGCCGCCACCGAAGCTTGAACGGGCTGTCCTTGGAGAGGTGGGATGCGAGGCGCTCCAGCCGCCGTTCCGATTCGGGGGCCCGTGCGTCGGCCCAGTTCCAGCGGCCGCCGACAGTCGGTTTGGACATCTGGGCGAGCAGGAGCATGGCGAAGCAGGTGTTGACCAGTTTATGGTCGAAATGGGTCTCGTAGTCGGTGTGTCTGGAATAGTCGAAAATAGTTTGATGCAGTTGGGGCGTACCGAAGCTGAATCGAGGCCGGTCGGGCCACGAGCCGTCCACTTCCTGGACGAAGAGCAGCCGCGCCATCATGCCGTCCGGGACACGGGCGGCGTGTGTGCGGACCAGGGCGGGGTCATCCAGAGCCGTGGCCAGGGCGAAGGCGTAATAGAGCGATCCGAACTGGCTCGATATCTCGAGCTCGGGGGTCACACCGGGCGTGCTGTACTGGTCCAGGTGCTCGAGCGCAGCGGCCCGGGCCTTGTCGATGGTCCCGCCGAACCGGCCTCGAACGTTGGCCCGGCCGGCGATCTCGGCGATGTAGTTCATCGCGGCCAGGCCGGCCGCCGTCATCGACAGGCAGGGCTGGTTCGCCTCGCGCTGCTTTTCGACCCGCTCCCCCATCTGGTCCTCGTCCAGGTCTTCGGGCTTGAGGCGATAGGTCGAGACCGCCCCGAAGCCCCACGATCCATCGGCATGCTGGAGCCGGGCGAGGGTGGCAGCGGCCCGGGCGAGGGCCGGCTGGAGTTCGTCGCGGAGGGGGCTGCCCTCGAACAGCCCGTGCCTGACCGCCTCGCGAAGTGCGAACAGGGCGAGGTGGGTGTGCGCGAGGTCGCCGTGCCGCTCGCGCCGGGCGTCGTAGAACGCGCCGGGATAGAACCGGACGTCACCGCCGATCCTCTCGGAGCGTCGGCGCCGGTTGAAGTGCGTGCCCCTGGAGAAGTCGCGCGACAGCTCGGCGATCAACACCCGTGTCTCGGTGATCCTCTCCATGAGCCGTTCCCGCAATTGTTCGTTCCGCTCGATCTGACGTTGGAGCGTTTCCCGGCGCCCGGCCGGGGCGCCCCTCATCTCGCGGTGGTAGCCGCGCCGTTCATCATCCAGCCGTTCCCGCATGAGGATGCCCTGCCGTTCGCGGCGCTGGAGGTCGATGAGCCGGTCGAGATCGACCGAATACATCCCCCACAGACCGCGAGCGTTCCCCTCTTTGATCTGCCCGCGGAGCAGCTTCTCCAGCAGTCGGGCGGTATACTCGCCGAACTCTTCCCGGTCGAGTTGTGCGAACGATGCCAGATAGAAGGCGAGTTCGAAGGTGGTGTCGGGCAGGGCATGTGCCTCGAGGGTCGCCTCGCGGAGCCACAGGGCCGCATCTACGACTCGGTCGGAGTCGGGCGGCTCGCCCGTCTTCAGCAGGGTGTACAGGGCCAGTGCGTTGGTCCCCTCGAGCCATCGGGCGATGATTTTGGCCACGTTTTTCTCTTGGTAGTTGTAGCGCCGCCGCTCGACCTCTCGCGCCGGCACCTCCCGATAGCCGACGATCCGGTACACCGGGCGCCTGACCCGTGTTCGGCCGACCGGGGCGTAGGGGTCGTCGGGGTCCTCGTCGGTCACCCATCTCCACTCATATCCGACGCGCTCCCGGATGGGGACTCTGTGGGCGGGACGGGTGACGGTGTACGTCTCGTATCCGACACGCTCCCGGAGCGAATGCGGTTTGGGCGCGAACCACACCCCGGTATCGACCTCGTCCTGCCGGTCGTTCAGAAAGCGCACGCCGAGCCGCACGGCGGCCCGAGCGGCGAGCTGGAGGTCCTCTCCCAACTCCCGGGTCAGTTCCTTCTCGATGAACACAGCGGCCTCGCCCGCCCTCGCCGAAAGGGCCGAAGCCGCCATAAGGATGGTTATCCCGACTGCGAAGAGACGTGCCATGGAAGAACTCCTTTCCATAACAGTAGTGAGATGATGTTATTATATGGCTGAACCGGGAAAGGTACAAGCCGGGCAGGCACATTTCGGGTTGCGCAGGCGCCCGGTCCCGACGTCCCTGTGCGTTTCTGTGCGGTCGGTTCGGCGGGATGGTTACTATGCCGACCCGCGTGCCGCGGCCCCGGCGAGCACGGTGCGGTCTCTGCCCGACTGTTTTGCGTTGTAAAGGGCCTGGTCGGCCCGGGCGACCAGCTCGCCGTGGTTGGCCAGTTCGGGGCTGTACTCGGCGATCCCGGTGCAGATGGTGACGCTCACCGTGTGGCCGTCCGCGGCGACCTCGTTCTCTTTTATGTTCTTCCGCAGTCGTTCGGCGATGTTCCAGGCCTCCTTGGCGGTGGTCTCGGGCAGGAGCACGGCGAACTCCTCGCCGCCGTAGCGGAACGCGCTGTCGCAGTCGCGGATGCCGTTGGTGACGAGCAGGGCGGTCTCGGCCAGGACCACGTCGCCCGCCCGATGGCCGTACTGGTCGTTCACCTCCTTGAAGTGGTCGAGGTCGATCAGGAGCAGCGAGAACGGGGGGGCATAGCGGCGGCCGAGCCGGAACATGTCGGCGATGCGGATGTCGAAGTGGCGGCGGGTGAACAGGCCGGTCAGCCCGTCGATGGTGGCCCGGTCGTGGAGGTTGGGCGTCTTGACCACCAATGCCAGGTGTTTGGCGATATTGGCGAGCACCGCCTCGAACTCGTCGAGCCGGGCCGCCTTTTCGTCCGGCGAGCCGTCGAGCGGGATGTCGAACCGCATCACGCCGACCGGCTTCTGGTCGGCGATCAGGGGGACGGAGAACCGGCTGGTCTCGCCCTCCACGGTTTTGACCAGCGTCTGGCGTTCCAGCGCCTCGTTCGCCTGGTCGAGGTCCAGCCCGGTGCCGTCGAACTCGTCCGGGAACAGCGTCTCGCGGCCTCGCCGGACCACCCTCGGTTCGAGATCGCCCTGATCGGTCTGGATGAACAGGACGATCTCGGACGCTTCCAACAGCGGCTGGAGCACGTCGAAGACGCGTTCGGCGATCTGGTCGAGGTCGACGGCGTCGCTCAGGATGTGGGTGACCTCGCGCATGGCCGACAGGACCTCGAAATGGGCGCTGAGCTGCCGGGAGTGGTCCCGCGCTTCGGCCAGCCGCCTCTCGAGCTCGTCGGCGTTCCGACGGGCCGCGGCCAGCGCCCGGGCGTCGGCGGCGGCGAAGATCGCCTGGGTGACCGCCAGCAGGCCGATGACGACCCCTGCGGACAGGATGATGACAAGCCCGATGTCGAACTCCTGCCCCCGGGCGGCCAGGAAGTAGAGGTACGTGCAGGCGGTGGCCAGCCCCACGAAAAACGGAATCCAATACAGGCCCATCGACCAGGATTTAGAATCGTTCTTCATCGCTCTGCCCCGGTGGCGGCTTGACTTTCAGGTAGGGCCGCAGTTGCTCCAGTGTATGCGGGCCGATCCCGCGGACCCGGCGGAGCTCCTCCAGGTCAGCGAACGGGCCGTTCCGCTCGCGAAAGGCGACGATCTCCTTGGCCTTGGTCTCGCCCAGTCCGCGAAGCGCCTGCAGTTCCCACCACGGCGCCGAGTTGACATCGACACGGTGGCTTTCCAGCCGGGCGGAGGCCTCGGCCACCGGCTCGGGCCGGCCGACCCCGGCACGGTGCCAGTGCCGAACGCCGACCAGGGCGGTCAGAACAGTGAAGACCAGGGCGAGGACCAGCCGGTCGCCGGATGTCACCCAGGGCCATCGACGTTTCTCATCGGCCATGCCAAACCCGGACGTTGCCAGAATCCTTACATAATACGACAAACATGATGAACAACAAATCGCGATTTTGCAACAATATTCCGGGCTCGGCGCGGGAAAACCCCGTCGTCAAGCCCGCCGAGCACGCGATAGTGTACCCCGGATTGACCGAGAAATCTACGCAAGCCGAGTACTGTACGCCGCGCGAGCCCGAATCGGCCGGCCGGCGTGTATCGCTCTGACCGGCCCGAATCGCTTGATTGGGTTCAGGGATCGGGATATACTGGTTTTTTGGTGGTGGTTTGCCTGTTGAATTTAAAGGAGATTTTCTTGCTGGTTATTGGTGAACGCATCAACAGTACTCGTAAGGCGATCCGCAAGGCGATCCT
>PWKM01000255.1 GCA_003559755.1 Planctomycetota bacterium | reverse complement strand
GTGAGAAGCCGAGTGCATCGGACCACTGCGTGTTTTCGATGTCCTCTGTTCAACAGCACAAAGAGTTCGGATGGGTGAGACGCGAGCGAAGGTTCTCATAAAGGGCCGTGTGCAGGGCGTGGGATTTCGGTTCTCCACGGTTCGCCAGGCCGAGCGGATGGGCGTGAGCGGCTGGGTCCGCAACACCATGAGCGGGCACGTCGAGGCCGAGTTCGAAGGGGAGGAGCGGGCGGTCAAGCGGATGGTCGATTGGTGCAGGAGCGGGCCCGGTATGGCGCGGGTGACCGACATCGACATCGGTTATATGTCGCCGACCGGCGAGGAAAGCGGGTTTCACGTGAGATACTGATCGGCTTTGCGGGCTGTCATATCGCGGGAGTTGTTCATCGACCGTCGTCATCGGGCGCGATGTTGTCTTCGTCTGCCCGGTCCAGTTCGACCGGTACGTTTTCCGCAGCGGCTGCGGTCAGCGCCAGGCGGGCGGACTCGGCCTCGGACACCAGGGGCGACCCGATGACGCTGACCCACCAATCGTCGTCACCGCTTCGGGCCTGGACAACTTTGACCGGGATTCGGCCGGCCGAGAGTCGGCCGCGGCTCAATCCAAACGCGGCGAGCAGGCGCCTGCGCAGGGCCTGTTCGTCGTAACGAACGCCCTCGATCTCCCGGCTGTCCAGCCGGACCTCGAGCCCGGCAAGCGGGAGGCGGGCGACCTCTCGCTCGAAGAACGGCCGGCCGTACCGGACGACTAACTCGCCGTTGACGGCCTCGGCGACCGGGCGCGGCTCGATCGCTCTTTGGGCGATCGCGATGCCCGGCGCCAGGAGCAGCAGCCCGAGCACGTACTGAAGCGGCTCGCCCCACGGGTCGGCCGGCAGTTGGGCCGTCCATATCAAGAACCCGAGAAGAAGGACGCAGACCGCCGACACGATCCGCAGCTTGCGGGGATGGGTGATACTCAATCCGCCCGCGTCGGTCCGCTCCACAAGGATTTGCACCGAGCGAGCATCAATCGGTATTCGATCTGCAATCATTGTGGTTCTCCGTCCGGCATTGTAACCGCCACCGAACCGGTGTGAAACCCGCTGCTATGCCGGTGATGCCCGTGCAAAAAGAGAGCAGGTCGGTCATTCCCCGCCGAAATGATAGAGCATCTGGACCCGCCATTCGAGGTAGGCGTGGTACTGTTCGATGCTTTGGAACCGGAGGTTTGAACGTGGATTGCCGTCGAGGATGTAGCGGATTCCGGGATCGGCGAACGCCTCCGTGCATCGGGCGGAGATGGCTTTGATGAGTGCGATGAGGTTGAGGATGCGGGTGGGCTGCATGGGCAGGCCGGTTCGGGCAAAACTGAACCGGTCGGCCTCGATCCGCAGGTGGTGGGCGGGTTCGACGGCGAACAGGTCGAGCAGGTGCCGATCTTCGTGGTCTTTCTGATTGCCGACCGGGTTGGTGGGGGGATGCGAATACCGGCTCACGCCGCGGAGAGGAACGCCCAACGTACCCACCGGCATCCACGTCTGAAAATTGCGATCCGGGACATTATTGCTGACAGGGCGCGTTGTCCGCTTCTCTTTGGTGAATCGAACCATGCCACAGGTGAACAGCACGACATCGTCGTATGGAATGCGGGTGGGTCCGATGGGTTTCTGGTCCGTATCGGCGAGTTCGGCGATGAGGTCGTCGTCGCCGAACCGGGCCGCGGTCATGTAAACGTGTTCGGGGAACACAACCCGATCTGCCTCCGCCAGGGCAAAGGCCTCGGTCCCGGCACCGCGCAGCGCCTCGACCATGCGGTCGGCCTGGGACTTCTGCAGTTCCCGGGCGACCAGGCCGCGGTTTCGGCGGAGCTGATGTGCGACATCGAGTCTGGTTTGGCCGGTCACTTTT
Organism: Planctomycetota bacterium; assembly: GCA_003559755.1. Classification (GTDB taxonomy): domain Bacteria; phylum Planctomycetota; class PUPC01; order PUPC01; family PUPC01; genus PUPC01. The sequence goes on along the minus strand of PWKM01000255.1, from coordinate 11,282 downwards.
GCGACGATATCTGAGACGGGAGCGACGGAGAGTGAGAACGGGGCTCTGGGGATCACCAAGTACGTATCTGCCACGGTTGACGCTCCGCACTCGTCGTTGACGGGCTGGCCGACGTCCCCGTGCGTCCTGTCTCACAGCCGGCCGGGTGGCCGACTAGTGGGGGACGGGATAGCGCGGCGCCCGGAACGACCGTGTTTCGTCTTCCTGGTTCGGGCTATCCTTCGTTTCGGGCTTTCGTTTGTCTTTCTCGTGGCGCCGGATGGTCAGGTGGAAGTCGATGGGCTCGGCGCCGGGCAGAATCTTCTCGTACCGGTCTCGCAGGACCCGGGCCAGTCGGTCGTGGATGGACACCACGTTTGACAGGTCTCGCACTCGGGCCTCGACCTGGCCTTCCATTGGGATATGCGTGTCGGGGTTTATGATGAGGCACACGTCGACGTCGTGTACGTCGGGCAAGGAACGTGCGGTGCGGCGCAACTCCTCCTCGACGACCGCAGCGTGGAGGCGAACGCTCCCCGTATCGGTGTTGACCACGACGTACTTTCGGGTGTCCTGCCCCCATCGGGCTGCCAGCCGCAGGCCGAAAATGAGGACGAGCAACGCGCCGAAAATGAGGGCAGCCCAATTAAGGGCGACTCCCTGCCCGGCGGTCAGCCGCAACGTGGCCAGCCATATGAGCAGGATGCCGGCGAGAACAGACAGGATGGCTCCGGGATTGTGTTTTTTGCGAAGGGTCGCGCCCATTGTCATCTCCTCCGATACGTTATGGTATCTAGGAACCGACCTTACCCAGCCGATCTGTTTTCGGCCGGCTGTCTTTTTCGGGACTGCGTTCCGTCGAGTTGAAGCCGCCGCTGTCGAGCACCGACTCAACGAATTTGGTGTCGACGCGGCCGGACAGGAACGCGCTGTGCCCGAAGATTTCGAGGTATAACGGGATGGTCGTCTTTATCCCTTCAATGACGTATTCCTCCAGCGCCCGTTTCATGCAGGCGATGGCTTCGCGTCGATTGCGCCGGTGGACGATCAGCTTGCTCACCAGAGAATCGTAATGGGGCGAGACCTTTGCACCGGCGTGGGCGTGCGAGTCAACACGGACCCCGGGACCGCCCGGCGGGTAGTACCTGGTGATCAGCCCCGGGCTCGGCTGAAAAGTGACCGGGTCCTCGGCATTGATCCGGCACTCGATGGCCACGCCGGTCATCGTGATGTCTTCCTGGCGCAAGCTCAGCCGCTCGCCCGATGCGGTCCGAAGCTGTTCGCGCAACAGGTCCACCCCGGTCACCATCTCGGTCACCGGATGTTCGACCTGGATGCGGCAGTTCATCTCGATGAAGTAGAAATTGCCGTCCCGGTCGACCAGGAATTCGACGGTCCCGGCTCCATAGTAATCGACGGCCTTCGCGATGGCGATGGATGCCTGGCCCAGTTGTTCCCGAACGTTTTCGCTGATTGCGGGGCAGGGGGCTTCCTCGATCAGCTTCTGGTGCCGCCGCTGGAGCGAGCAGTCGCGGTCTCCCAGGTGGATCACGTTTCCGTGGTGGTCGCCCAAGAGTTGGATTTCGACGTGCCTGGCCCCCGTGAGGTACTTCTCCAGGTACACGGCCTTTTCTCCGAAGGCGGCTTCCGCCTCGGATGCGGCGACAGCAAAACTGCGCTTCAAGCTGATATCGTTGTGGGCCACGCGCATCCCGCGCCCGCCGCCGCCCATCCCTGCCTTGATGACTACGGGATAGCCCACGTCGTGGGCGATTTTGACGGCCTCGTTGCCGTCGGCGACCGCTCCGCGGCTGCCCGGCACGACCGGCACCCCCGCGGATATGGCAATCTCCCGGGCCTGTACCTTGTCGCCCATCCGTTCCATCGCTTCGGCGGAGGGGCCGATAAACTCCAGGTTGCAGCTCCGGCAGACCTCTGCGAACCGGCTGGCCTCGGAGAGGAAGCCATAGCCGGGATGGATCGCTTCGACGTCAGAGATCTCGGCAGCCGATATGATGGCGGGGATATTCAGGTAGCTTTGCTCGCTCGGCCCCGGCCCGATACAGATGCGTTCGTCGGCGAAGTTCAGGTAGATGGCGTCCGCATCTTCCTGCGAGTATGCGGCGACCGGGGCGATGCCCAGCTCTTTACAGGCCCGGATGATTCGCAGGGCGATCTCACCGCGGGCACATACCAGAACGCGCGAAAACAAGGTTGATCCTCTCGATGCAGGCGAGTGGGCGTGTTACCGACCGGCCGGCGTTCGCCGCCCACGCAATCTAACAGGTTATTCTATTCTTCAACGGCCAGCCGGAAAAGGGGCTGGCCGTACTCGACCGGCTCACCGTCCTCGACCAGAATCTCGGCCACCGTCCCGGCCTGCTCGGCCTTGATCTCGTTCATCACCTTCATCGCCTCGATGATGCACAAGACCTGGTCGGGCTCCACCGGGTCGCCCACCTCAACGAACATGTCCGCCTCGGGATTGGGGGAGCGATAGAACGAGCCGACCATCGGTGCGGTGATGATCTCGCCGGCCTCTTCGCCCGGCTCCACTATCTGTGGCTCCGGCCCTCCGTGGGATGCGGGCGGGTGCTGTCCCGCTGTCGTGTGGACCGCGGGTGGGGCGTGATGAATGACCTGGGGCTGCCCCCCTTTGCCCGCCTTGCGGAGCTTGACCTCGGCCCCGTCGACGTCCACGGCCAACTCTTCCAAATCGTTCTCTTTCATAAAGGCGGCCAACTCATCAAGCAAGCGGCGTACCTTCTCGATATCCATCCATTCCTCCGCCGGGACGCCTGCCGTGTGGTCGGCCGGCGCCTCCTTATCAAACGCGTTTCAGGTATTCGCCCGTTCGAGTGTCTATCTGTATCACTTCGCCTTCTTCGACGAACAGGGGGACCTGTATCACCCCGCCGGTCTCCAGTGTGGCCGGTTTGGAGCCGCCGGAGGCCGTGTCGCCCCGCACACCGGGGTCGGTCTTGGCCACCGCGAGTTCGACGAAATTGGGCAGCGAGATGTCGAGTACACGGCCCTCGTGCATGGTGACCGTGACCCGCATGTTCTCCTTGAGGAACGGGGCGATGTGTTCGCACCGTTCGGCAGGGATCGGGAACTGCTCGTAGGTCTGCGGGTCCATGAGATGATAGGCCTGCCCGTCTTTATAGAGAAACTCGGCCTCTTTCCGTTCGACCATGGCCTGTTCGATATTGTCTTTTGCCTTGAACGTATGCTCGATGATCGAGTCGTTTTGCAGGTTGCGAAGCTTGGTCCGAGTGAACGCGTTGCCTTTTCCCGGTTTGACGTGCTGGAAGTATTCGACGCGGTACACGTTTCCATCGTGCAGGATGGTCATTCCGTTCCGCAGGTCGTTGCCGCTTATCACGATGTCTGCCCTTTCTTGCTCGGGTTCTGCTCTATGCTGAGATGATCATGTCGTTCAGTCTTTTCGGAGCGTCGGACAGGACCTTGACTCCCCGGCTGGTGACCAGGACGTCGTCCTCGATCCGGACCCCGCCGACGCCGGGCAGATAAATCCCCGGCTCGACGGTGAAGACCATACGCCGACGAAGTTGGCCCTCGGAGCTTGGCCCGATGGTCGGCGCTTCGTGTACTTCCATTCCGATTCCATGCCCCAAGCCGTGGCCGAACTGCTCGCCGAACCCGCTCCGAGCTATATAGTCCCGGGCGGCAGCGTCCACCTCCTGGGCAGACACTCCCGGCCCGATCCTGTCAATCGCCCGTTTTTGCGCCTCGAGTACGATTTGGTAGATTCGCTTGAATCTATCGGGAATCTTATGGTGAAAAAACACCCTTGTCAAGTCGGAACAGTATCCCCCGCCGGCCACCCCCCAGTCAATGAGCACCGCGTCGCCCTCTGCCATCCGCCGGTCGGTTACCCGAGCGTGGGGGAGGGAGCCGCGAGGCCCGAACGCGACGATGGGGGGGAAGGCCATCCCGTCGAACCCCAGGCCGCGCACGAAATATTCCATCTCCGCCGCAATGTCACGCTCCCGAATCCCGGGCACCAGGTAATTCCGGACATGTGCGATACATCGCTCGGAGGCCTCGATGCAGGCCCGGATGGTGTCGACCTCCTGTTTGGACTTGCGCTCGCGGAGCCCCTCGATCAGGCGGGTGGTCTCGACCATCTTGATCGGGGCGAGCTCATCACGAAGCCGGCCGCCCGAATCCAGAGTGAGCACATGCGCCTCGACCCCGAGCGACTCGATGCCCAGGGCGCCGGCCTGTTCCACGATCTCGCCGATCATTCGGCTGCGACGGGTGACGATGTCGAATCCGGGGCACTCGGCCGCGGCCTGCTCGGTGTAGCGAGAGTCGGTGATGAAGACCGCGTCGGACCGCCCCACGATGACCGCCGAGCTGTCCCCGGTGAAGCCGCTGAGATAGCGCACATTCATCTCGTCGTTGACGAGCAGCGCGTCGAGGCCACGCCGGTCGAGCCGTTGCCGCAGCCCGGCAAGGCGTTTCTTGCTTTGTCGGGTCACGGTTGGCGTTGTAAACGGTTGTCGTTGAAGGGGAGGGTCCTTTCGCAGGCCGCCGACGAGGAGTCCCGTATGTGATATCCGGGGTCCCGCTCGGGCATCGTGTCGCAACCGGCAGCCATTAGCGATATGCAGGCGAGAAGCCCGACAAGAAGCTTTCTCATACGCGAATCCTTTCCTCTTCCGATTCTTGCAGGTCGTCACGATACTTCGTGCGGATCGGCTCGACGACGTGTGCGATGAACTCGGTCACTTGCGACGGCGCCCGGCCCACGAAGCGAGTCGGGTCCGTCATCTCGTCGAGCAGATGATGGACCGCCTCGAACGCCGGGTCTGCGGCCAGCCGTTCGAGCAGATCGTTGTCCTTGCCCTCCTCCTTGATCGCTCTGGCGGTCTCCTGGGAGTGGACGCGGATGCGCTCGTGCAGTTCCTGGCGGTCGCCGCCCGCCTGTACGGCGGCCATCATAATATCCTCCGTCGCCATGAATGGCAGGTTCTCACGGAGCCGCCGTTCGATCTGTGCCGGATAGACCACCAGCCCGTCGGTGACGTTGAGGCACAGGTTCAGGACCGCGTCGGTCGCGAGGAACGACTCGGCGAGCGCGAGCCGGCGGTTGGCGCTGTCGTCGAGAGTCCGCTCGAACCATTGCGTGGCGGCGGTCATCGCCGGATTCTGTGCGGCGGCAATGACGAACCGGGCCAGTGCACAGATGCGCTCGGATCGCATCGGGTTCCGTTTGTATGCCATCGCCGATGAGCCGACCTGTTTTCGCCCGAACGGTTCCTCGATTTCCTTCATGTTCTGGAGCAGGCGGATGTCGGTCGCCATCTTGCTGGCCGACTGGGCGATGCCTGATGTCGCCGCCAGCACTTGCGAATCGATCTTGCGAGGGTATGTCTGGCCGGTGACCGGGAACACTTCGTCGAAGCCCATCCGCTTTGCGACCATCTGCTCCAGCCGCAGCACCTTGCCCTCGTCCCGGTCGAACAGGGCGAGAAAGCTCGCCTGGGTGCCGGTCGTCCCCTTGACCCCCCGGAATCGAAGACGGTCCAGCCGGGTGGCGATCTCCTCGAGGTCGATGACGAAATCCTGTGCCCACAGGCAGGCCCGCTTGCCGACGGTCGTCGGCTGTGCCGGCTGATAATGGGTAAAGGCGAGAGTCGGGAGGTCGCGATAGTCCGCAGCGAACCGAGCCAGCCGGTCGATGGTTCGGGCGAGCTTGGCCCGGAGCACCTTCAGGCCCTCGTGAATCTGGATCAGTTCGGTGTTGTCGGCGACGAAGCAGCTCGTGGCGCCCAGGTGAATGATGCCTTTGGCGGCGGGGCACTGCTGCCCGAATGCTCTCACGTGAGCCATCACGTCGTGCCGAATCTCGTGCTCGATCCGCTCCGCCTCCTCGTAGTTGATCTGTCCGGCGGCCTGTTTCATCTGGGCGATCTGCTCCTCGGTGATGTCCAGGCCGAGCTCTCGCTGTGATTCGGCGAGCGCGATCCACAGCTTCCGCCAGGTGCCGAACTTGAACGCATCGGAAAAGATGTGAGCCATTCGTCGGCCGGCGTAACGGGCGGCCAGCGGGCTTCGATAGATGTTGCGGTCGTCGTTGGTGCTCATTCGTCCTCCTGCTGTCGGGATGTGACGGACACATTCTACCCGCTGCCGTCGGCTTCGGCAAGAATCGCGACCTTCATTCGCAAATCCGGGCGATCCATAAAACATTTGGAATACGGCTATCAATGCCGGCCTTTCTTCCTTATACTGTGTGCGACATCAGCAAGGGGTTCCAATGGACCCGGCGATCTTCCCGGCCGGTAATAACTTTCGAGGAGGCGAGAATGGTTAAGCGAGTCATGTTGGCAGTGATGGTGTTGGTTTTGCTCGGCGGCTTCGTTTGGGCGGATGACCTGAACGTCGAGTTGATCGTGGCCGAGCGCTACGGCGAACACCGCGTGGACCAACCGATCACCTCGGGCGTTCCCTTGCCCGAGGGGCTGATGAACGACGTGGACAATCTGCGGCTGGTTGACGCCAACGGCAACGAGGTCCCGTGCCAGTTCACGCCGACGGTCCGGTGGTGGCGCGATGAGTCCGTCCGATGGGTCCTCCTCGATTTCCAGGCGTCGGTCTCCGCAAGCGCACTCCGACCGTTCTACCTCAGGAATGATGGCCCAGCCCAGCCGATCGAGAACCCCATTGAGGTCGCCGAGGACGACGAGCGGATTACTGTCGATACCGGCGCGATCCGGTTCGCCGTCCGGAAGAGCGGCTTCAACCTCATCGACGAGGCGTGGATTCGGAAGGAAGGCGAGGACGGCGAGGTCGAGGAGCAGCGGATCATCAGGTCCGACGAGTTCAGCGGCCCGGTGCTCTGGACGAACTATCCGAACCATGCAGCCCATCGCCTGTACCGGGCATCCCAGGACGCCGAGTCGGAGGTGACGATCGAGGAGAGCGGCCCGATGCGGGTGGTCATCAAGGCCGTCGGCCGACACATGCCGGACGAGCCGGAAGGCCCGGATGACAAGCTGCTTGATTACGTCATCCGCATCCACGCCTACCGCGGCCAGAGCTATCTGCGCGTGTTCTACACGGCGGAGTGCAAACAGGGCGAGAACATCGGGCAGTTCACCCCCGTCCATCGCTGGCATATGGCAATCCCGGGCGACCTGGGCGACGATGTCCGCTATAACTTCGGGACCAAGGGGGCTCCCATCCTCGGCGGGTTTGGCGAGCCGGGCGAGCGGCCCGCCCACGACCGGGCGTGGCTGGTCTGCGACACCTCCCAGCGGTACGTCGTCGGCGGCGCCCCGACATTCCACCGGGATATGGGGGTGATGGAGGGCAAGACGATGGCCACCAAGCCCAGGCGGCTGGGCTATCTCGACCTCTCCGGCGAGGACCGCGGCATCATGATCTCGCTGCGGTGGTTCTGGCAGAACTACCCCAAGGGCCTGTTCGCCCATCCGGACGGCTCGGTCCAACTCGCACTGTGGCCCGGATTCTTCCGCAGGACGCCCATCGTCCAGGGTCTGAACCACGATAAGCAGGCGAACTTCTTCCCGGGCATGTCCAAGACGCACGAGATGGTCCTGTACCTGCACGGCGAAGATGCCCGCATCCCGGGCGTACACGCCTTCGCTCAAAGCCCGCTTTTCGCTCAATGCCGCCCCGAGTGGTACTGCGAGAAGACCCGGGCGTTCGGCCGGGTTGCCTCCAGCAACCCCGAACTGTATCCGCCCGAGCGGCGCTGGATCGTCGAGAGCTACGACCATTTCTTTGAACAGGCCCGACGCGACCAGTTGTACCGCCGCGACCTCAGCCGTGGCATCGACGCCTACGGGATGTTCAACTTCGGCGACGGCATCAACCACATCACGCCCAGCCGGCGGGACGACTGGCGCGAACGCCACGCCGCCGACGATATCCACTGGTCGAACATCTACTACGGATTCCCGCACGCCTTCATCATCCAGTTCGCTCGGACCGGCAACCTCGACATGCTCGACCTGGCCGTCGAATCCAGCACCCACCTGCAGGATATCGACATCCACTGCTGGCACCCGAACCCGGAGATGATCGGCGCTCCCCGCTACAGTGCCGGGCCCGATCACATCCGCATCTACGGCCGAGGCGACCCGGTGTATACGTCGCCCGGTTACAACCACTATAAGAACCAGAGCTTGTTCGAGCGGTACTGGCTTTTCGGTGACCGGCGTGCCCTCGAGATGGGCCTGCGCTCGGCCGGTTTCGCCCGGCGGCGGCAGCGCCGGGGGATCAGCCAGTCGCGGAGCATCGGGCACGGCATTGTCGGCCTGCTCGCCGCGTTCGAGACCACGCTCGATACATCCTATCTCGACGCCGCCAAAGACATCGTCGAGGCGACCCGCGGCTTCACTCGAACCGGCCACGGCGCGTGGATCGACGGCATTGCCCTCGAAGGGCACCGCGCCTGGTACGAGGTCACCGGCGACCGGCGGGCAATCGAGACGGTGATGGCCGGGGTGAACGCTTCATTCGAGCGCCGCAGCTTCGCCGGCGCCATCCTGCACGCCTATGGATTCGCCTACGGGCAGACCGGCAACGAGGAATACCTCGAGCACGGGCTGCGCCACCTGCCCCGGCTGGCGCGCGGCCAATACCGGATGGGAAGCTTGGGCAACAACTTCCGGAGCACCGGATACTTCTTCTGGTACATGACCGAGGACCTACCCAAAAACGAAGAGGTGCCCGTCTTCGAGTGGTGAGCCCGGAGCGCAGCCGTGTATCTGTCGGGTTCGGTGCTGTTATCCCTTTCTCCGGTGGGGCTCTGTTGGCTCGCCTGCAAAGGATAATGCGGAGGCACAGATGACTGATGCGCTGGCGATTGACGGCGGTACGCCGGTCCGGTCCGAGCCGTTCCCGGCACGCGGGCTGATAGGAAAAGAGGAGCGGGCGGCGGCTCTGCGGCTGTTCGACGAGGCCGCAGAGACCGGCGAGGCGTTCGGTTACAACGGCCCGTTCGAGGAGCAGTACGAGCAGGATTTCGCCGCCTTCATGGGCGGGGGATACGCCGACGCGGTGAACTCCGGAACGAACGCCCTGTTCTGTGCCCTCGGGGCGCTTCGGCTCGATGCGTTGTCCGAGGTGATCGTCCCGGCAATCACCGACTGCGGCGGGATGATGCCGGTCGTCTTCCTCGCGTGCGTACCGGTCGTCGCGGACACCGATCCCCGCAGCTACAACACCTCGGCGGAACAGATTCAGCCGATGATTACTGAGCGGACGAGGGCGATCGTCGTCGCCCATATCGGCGGCGAGCCGGTCGACATGCCCCCGGTGGTCGAACTGGCACGAAAGCACGACCTGCTGCTGGTCGAAGATGTCGCCCAGGCACCGGGCGCGACCTGCGACGGGCAGCTTGTCGGGACGTTCGGCGATATCGCGTGTTTCTCCACGATGTTCGGAAAACATTTCTGCACCGGGCCACAGGGCGGCGTGGTCTATACCCGCGACGAGAACCTCTACTGGCATGCGAGACGCTTCGCTGACCGGGGAAAGCCGTTCGGGATCGAGGGCGAGGAGGGGAACGTGATTGCCGGTCTGAACTGCAACTCGAACGACCTCGCGGCCGCCATCGGATCGGTCCAACTCGAAAAGCTGCCGGGTATCATCGAACGCCGCCGCCGCGTTGGAGAGGCGATCAAGCGGGGGCTCGCTGTTTGTGAGGCGGTCTCGCTCGGCTGGCAGCCGCCCGGGAGCGAATGCACATACTGGTTCTTGCGCCTGGGGCTCGACCTCGAACGCCTGTGCGTGGACAAGCACGCCTTCTGTGAAGCCCTGGCCGCCGAGGGCATCCCCGTGACCGAGAGCTACCGAGCCATCCCGGCCGAGCGCCCCTGGCTGCGTGACAAGGCCACCTTCGGCGAGAGCGGGTTCCCCTGGACCTGTTCCGATTACACCGGCCCGCGGGAGCCGCAGATGCGGATCGGAAACGCCGTCCGCGTCACCGATACACACTTCAACGTCGCGGTACACGAACAATACGGCGAGCGGGAGATCAAGGACATCCTTGCCGCGGTGAGGAAGGTCGAGGCGGCATACCTGCGGTAGCAGGGCGGACGGTCAGATCAGGAGTTCTATGGAGCCGACCTTCTGGCCGCGCCGGTTTTCGACCGGGGGCCAGAACCGCCGCTCGATCTCGGTCGCCTGTTCCTCAGAAACCAGGCCCAGCCGGCGCATCATCCGGGTGAATACCGGCCGCAGCGGCTCTCGGTCGCCCCCTTCGACTTTCATCGCAAACCCGATGCCGTGATCCACAACCGCCGCGCAGTACACCCCGTTTCCGCCCGCCTTGGTGAGCAGGCGGACGTCGTCGCCGAGCACCTCGTGATAGGGCGGCTCGCCGGTATGTCCGCCCGCGTGTTCGGCCATTGCGGCGGTGATTCTTCGGATCGCCCCGGCGGTCTGTCCGCCGAAGTGCTGGTCGGGCATACTCATCCGGGCGTAGCCGCGAGCCATCTTTTCGATCGAGAAGTAGTGGATCGGGGCGGAACAGCCATCGACCCCCACGTGCAGCTCGTCATCGCCGAGGTGGCATATCGCCATCAAAGTCTCGATGATCGTCTGCTGGTGCGGATGAGTCGGGTTGGCATAGCCGGCCAGAGGGTAGCCCAACTGCCGGCACACGGCGAGCATCCCGACGTGCTTGCCCGAGCAATTGTCGCGAATGCCGGTGCCCGATTCGAGCCGGTCCTCGTCGATTCGGCACTTCCGGAGAATGGATTGTACCTGGCTCACCTGGTCGTCGCCGCCCGCGTGCGAGCCGGAAATGATGGCGATGTCGGCGTCGTCCAGCCCGAATGTGTCCGCCGCGCCCGAGGTGATGACCGGGATGCACTGGATGGGCTTTGCCGCCGAACGGATGTATGCCCGCGTCCCGCGTTCGCCCACCTCGTCGAGGACCGTTCCGGCTGCGTCCACGACGACGGCCGAACCGCGGTGGAGGGCGTCCTGTACGCCTGATCGGGTGACAACGGCGAGGGGGACCGAATTGGTGAACGCGACGAACTTCGACATCGCCCGGCCTTGTTCTCCTGGGCTATTCTACGCGGCCAGAATAAACAAACGCCCGCCTGCTCCCGGGTCCAGCCGGTCACACGGCGGGCTTCCTGAACCGCTGAAGGTCTGATCTCAGTTCAAACGTCCTGGTGGAGCCAACGGGACTCGAACCCGTAACCTCCACGCTGCCAGCGTGGCGCTCTCCCAGTTGAGCTATGGCCCCGACCTTGGGGTGGCGTCATAGCCACCAGCCGCATTATATG
>PWKM01000269.1 GCA_003559755.1 Planctomycetota bacterium | reverse complement strand
GCCTTGCGTTCGTGGTGTGCGGGGTCGGCCCACAGGTTGCGATACTCGCCGGGATCGTCTTGAAGGTCGAACAGTTCCCCGTAGTCGCGGTTGCAGTACACGGTTAGCTTGTATCGGTCTTCGATGTAGGTCTTGGCGTGGATGGTGGTTGGCTGGTGCCGGTTCTCGACGACCACGTGGTCGCGGGCGCGGTCGACCTCGCCGAGCCAGACCCCGCTTTGGTCCACGCCGGTCATATGCATCGGGGCGGGGATGTCGCAGAGCGTCAGGAAGGTCTGGGGCAAGTCGACGAGTGACTGGAGCGCGTTGCTGGTGCGGCCGGCGGGGATGCGCCCGGGCCAGCGGACGAGGAAAGGGACACGGATGAGGTCTTCGTAGTGGAAGGGCCCTTTGGCGATGAGATTATGCTGGCCGAACAGATGGCCGTGGTCGGTGGTGAACAGCACGACGGTGTCCCGGTCCAGCCCGCGTTCGGCCAGGTGATCGAGAATGCGGCCGATGTATTTGTCCAGCAGGGTGACCATGCCGTAGTACACAGCGACATCTCTGGCAAGCTCTTCGCGGTTATGGAGATGGCTGTGGAATCCGTGCATCCCGCGTCCGCCGGGCTCCTCCCAGTCAGAGAAGTCGGGCGACTCTTCCTGTGTTTTCTGGAAGTGGGGCGGGTTGCAGTCGTGCTCGCCGGGACAACCGCTCGGGAGCGTGATCTGGTCAGGATCGTACAGGGTGTCCCACGGTTCGGGGACGAGATAGGGCGGATGAGGGTCGAAAAAACTGGCCCAGACGAAGAACGGCTCGCCCCGGTCGGTGTAGCGGTCGACAAGGGCATTGGTGCGCTCGGCGATCCAGGTGTTGTAGTGAAAACGCTCGGGTAGCGACCACCGGTGCTTCTGCGGGCGGGCGCGGCCGCCGGGCGGCTGGAAGTGATCGCGCCAGCCATCAAGACCGTTCGCCTCCATCCACAGGGCGTAGTGCTGGCCGACGTGGCCCTCGTCGACGTGGTTCCGGGCCAGCTCGACACGCTCGAAGCCGTAGAAGGGACCGGTGAACTCGCGCCAGAAATCGAGGTCCTGCATGATGGGATAGGATTCGAGCGACGGATATTCGTCGGTGCTCTTGAGCGGCTGGAAATGGGCCTTGCCGACCAGGGCGGTGCGGTAGCCCGCGTCGGTCAGGAGCTGGCCGACGGTGGCCTCGGATTCGGGGAGCTTGGTGCCGAGCGACCACGCCCCGTGCTGGCTGGGGTAGCGGCCTGTAATCATCGACGCACGGGTCGGCGTGCAGGTCGGGTTCGTGCAGTAGGCCCGCGAGAAGACGACGCCCTCGCCGGCGAGACGGTCGAGGTTCGGCGTCCGGATTTCGTCGTTCGTGATGCCCAGTGTGTTCCAGTGCTGCTGATCGCTCGTGATCAGCAGGATGTTGGGTCGCTCTGGCATGTCGCTCTCTCCTGAGAGGTTGTGGGCATTAATATAGCAGAGGAGCCGTAATTCTCAAGACAACGAAGAAGGACCTGGCCAACCGCTGGCATTCCTGTATCTATACGGGGTGTGCTGGTTCCCTTTAAACACCGCTCCTCTGCGTTGCGGTGCGGCGAAGCGGTTTGCTATAATCCCTCGATGAAGCTCGGGATCGATTGCAGGGACCTTGTGGCCGGATCGTTGAACGGGATCGGGCGGTTCGTCGTCAACCTGATCCGATCGCTCGCCGACCGGAACGATTCGCCCGACCTCTTTCTGTACGGCAACCAGGACACCGTGTTCGACGTTGCCGACTCGGCGGACGCTCCGGTCGAGGCCGAACAGCGCCGGGCGAATGAGCGGTCGGTCTTGTGGTGGGATCGCGTCACCCTGCCGCGCATGGTTCGCCGGGACCGGCTCGACGTGTTTCTCTCGCCGTACTTCAAGGCCCCGGGCATACGGTCCTGCCCCATTGCCGTCACTGTACACGACCTGATGGCTCTCCGGCTGCCGCAATCGCTGTCCGGCCGGGGCCGCACATCCGTCGAAGCGTTCCGGGCCTACGCCGCCCATTCGGCCCGGCGTGCGGCGGTTGTCCTGACCGTGTCGGAGCATTCCCGGCGCGATATCGCCGAGCTGCTGGACGTGCCGGAGTCGAAGACCTGCGTGGTCGGCAACTGTGTCGATGCCCGTTTCCGACCAACGGACGACCCGGAGCCGAGCCGCCGGGCGAAGGAGTTCTGCGGCATCAACGGCGATTACCTGCTCTACGTGGGCAACTTCCGGCCGCACAAGAACATCGACGGCCTGCTGGATGCGTACGCCGGCCTCGACGCGGGGCTCCGCGACCGCTACTCGCTGGTCCTCGCCGGACGGGAGGACCCGTGGACGGCGGAGGCCCGACGCCGGGCGGACCAGCTCGGCCTGGACGACAGGGTCCGGTTTCCCGGCCACGTGCCGGACGAGTACCTGCCCGGCCTCTACGCCGGGGCACACGCGTTCGTCACCCTCTCGCGCTGGGAGGGCTTCGGCCTGCCCCCGCTCGAGGCGATGGCGTGCGGAGTGCCCGTCGTGGCGTCGGACCGGGCCGCACTGCCGGAAGTCACCGGCGAGGCCGCACTGCGGGTCGACCCCGAGGACCAGGCCGGGGTGACCGGGGCCATCGCCCGAGCGCTCACCGATCCGGACACCCGCCGGGAGCTCTCCGAAAAGGGACGCCAACGGGCGGCCGAGTTCTCGCCCAACCGGTTCGCCGAGAAGGTGCTGGCGGCCCTGGCGAAGGCGATGAAGAAGGAGGCCGCTGATGCCTGTTGAGGCCGGGGAACGAGCCGCCGGCTGTTGGGCCGCAGAGATCGGGCCGATGCGCCCGTCCCGGTACCCGCTCCGCTCGGTGTGTTGCCATCACGAGGAGGATTGAAGCGACAATGAACGGCGAGCCCAGGCGGATTCTGGTCCTCGAGGCGGGTGGCATCGGCGATGCGATCCTGACCACCCCCGCCCTGTCCGCACTCCGCCGCCGATTCCCCGAGGCCGCAATAACCGTACTGGCGACGCCGCGAGCCGCCCCGGTCATCGCCTCTCTCCGTCTTGACATCGCGATCGAGCCGATTCGGCTCGGCCAGAGGGTGGGCCGGCTCTGCGATGCCGCCCGGCTGGTCCTCTCCGCCCGCCTCCGCCGTCCCGACCTGCTGATCGACCTCAGCTCGATCGAGACCGAGGCCGCGGCCCGGCGGCGTCGGAACCTGGTCGCACTCGTCGGGGCGCGCCGGTCCATCGGCCGAAATACGGACGGTCGAGGCGAATTCTTCGACGAGGCGATGATCGAATCGCTGTTCGACGACGAGCACGAGGTCCGCCGAAAGCTCCGGACGCTCGCCCCGCTCGATATCCACGAGGACGAGCCGGAGCCGAGGATCGGGCGCTCGGCGGCGGACCGGGCGGCGGCGAGCCGTCG
>PWKM01000015.1 GCA_003559755.1 Planctomycetota bacterium | reverse complement strand
GTTACATTTCGAGGTCGTCCCGCGACATCATCACCACGCGGCCGTTCTGGAGGGTTGCCGAGACGCGGCCGTGCACGCCGAACGAGCCGGTCCCATCCATCTTCACCTGGTGGACGACCTCGCCGCTGTTCAGGTCGGCGATGAGCACGTAGTAGTCCTGCCGGTCCCGGACCGTGATGAACCCGTGCTCGGTCTCGCCGTCGGTGTACTTCCGGGGGACCAGCTTGACCTCCGGCTCCTCCTGGTATCCGGCCACCTCCTGATGGAACAGCCGCCGGCCGGTCCGGCAGTCCAGCTTGGTGATGTAGAAGCCCTGGCCGGGGTGCAGCCCGATGCCGTACAGGCCGTCGCCGTCGATCATCATCGAGTACACCGGCTGGGGCGAGCGGGCGTCGTCGGGGTCGGTGTGCCAGAGCACCTCGCCGGTCTCGGTGGACAGCATGTAGATGGTCTTGACGTCGTAGTCTTCCTTGATGACCGCCAGGTACTCGTCGCTCAGTGCGAACCGCATGGCGGGCAGGCGGGTGTCGTCCATGTTGTCGATCTGCCGCTTCCACAGCACGGCCGGTTTTTCGACGTCGATGAGGAGGTAGTACCAGGTGTCGGTGAGTGCGAGCAGGTTGTTGTGGTGGGCGACGGGCAGCCCCTCGGGGCCCTTGCCCTCGTCGAACAGCGGATGGCGGATGTTCATCGACAGGTCGGGCAGGTCGAGCCGCCCGATGAGGTTCCCGGTGGCCCGGTACCGGACGGTCACGTTGAACGGGTTCATCCGCACGGAGACGATCCGGTCGCCGACGACGTAAGGCGGCGCGTACTGGTCGCCGAACTCCTGGACCTGCCAGGCGAGCTCGCCGGTGGGGCTGTCGGTGGCGATATACAGGGCCATCGTCTCGGTCATCCCGCCGAGGAGCAGCAGGTCGCCGCTGAGCATGGCGTTACGAATCTCGAAGTCGAACGGGACCCGGTATCGCCAGAGCAACTCGCCGGTCGTCACGTCGAAGGCGAGCACGTCGTACAGGCCGTGGACCACCACGATGTCCTCGTACACGAACGCGGCGAAGAAGCCCGGCTCCTGGCCCAGCCCCCGCAGCCGGAGGTCCATCTGCTCCCACACCAGTTCGTTGGTCTCCAGGTTCCTGCACTGGAGGGTGAACTTGTTGTCCAGCCGACGCCGCACCCGGCCGCCGAGGAACATCAGTTCGGGGTGGGCGTGCCGGTCGTCCTCTCGTTCGAGGACCAGCCAGTTGATCCCCTCTTCGTCGGCGAGGTTGTGGCGGCGGGGCTCGGCGGGCAGTTGGACGGGCAAGGCCCTGGGGGTGCGTTCGACGGGGTGTGTGCGGTGCCTCAGCTCGTCCGGCACGTCGAAACCGCAGACGCGGGCGGCGTCTGCCAGTTCCCACACCTGCTGTCGGCTCTCCTCGGTATCGGTCTCGACGGCCCGGCGGAGAAGCTGTTCGTATGCGCTCTGTGCCGGCCGGGTGCCCGGGAACTCCCAGATGTGGTAGAGCTGTTCGGCGGGCGAGCCGTCGGTCAGTGCGGTGCCTGCGAGCGCCTCGAACTCGGCGGCGAACTCGTCGCTCTTCGCCTGCAGGCCGACCAGCCGGCGGGATGCCAGCTCGCCCGCACGCAAGGTCAGCCGCTTGGGGAGCGGCGAGACGGTGCTCAGGTACACGGGGACGCTCCGCCGGGTGAGGGCGATGCTGCTCTTGAGCTCCCGGCCGAAGTAATCGGTCTCGGCGTAGCTGTCCGCCCGGTCCAGCACCTGCTGGGCGGTGTTCTGAAGCAGTTCCGGGTCGAGAGCGGCGATTTCGGGGACCGGGTATTCGTGGTGGCCGTAGGTGGTCACGATGCTGCGAAGGCAGCGGGCCGCGTTCACCAGGTCGCCCCGCCGCTCATACACCTCGGACAGGGCGAACAGGGTCTCGATCTCGTCGGCCAGGGTGCTGGCGGTCCGGCCCATCCCCAGGCAGGCCTCGAGCTCGGCGTCCAGTTGGCCCGATCGGATGGCGGCCCGGGCCAGGCGGCGATAGACGCGATAGAGCTGCTGATTGACGAGCGACCGGAAGTCGAGGTCCTCGGAGGGCATCGTCCGCAGGCAGTTCTTGAGCAGTTCCGCCGCCTCGGGGTATCGGGCGTCGGCCACGGCCAGCTCGGCCCGGGCGAAGTCCGTCTCCGGCCCGGTACGCCGGGCCAGCTCGCGGTTCACTGCGTCGCGGTCGTACACCATCTCCATCGACCGGGCGCCGAGCCGGAACTCGAACTTGGTCCCGTACCGCTCGAAGGTCGTCCGGGCGAAGGGGAGGAACGACCCGTATCGGTTCACGGGTACGGTGTCCTCCACCACCTTCTCCAGCCGGCGGATCGTATCTTTTACTCCATCGTCCTTGTGCGGCAAGTCCAGCCGGTCCTCCAGCGCCCTTGGCGCCCATTCATTGATCCCGCGATGCACGCGGGCAAGCAGTCGACCGCTGTAGTACCGCCGCCGATGAATGACTTTCCGCTCGCGCAGGTCGTACACGGCCAAGCTCGATGTCCATGCGTAGACCGGCCAGCCGATGTAGTTCCATTGCGTGAGGTACAACTTGCCGTCCCGGCACAGCATCGGGCGGGCGCCGAGCTCGTAGTGCTGGTTGTTCATCGGTGTCGAGGAGTGCTGACCAAGCCCGGCGGCCGGGGTGCCCAAGCTCATCGACGGGTGCGTTTCGCGCTCGACGGAGTGGATGGTGTCGCAGATCGGCGGCCAGCGTCGCCCCCAGTTCTGATCGTGGCCGCGATCGGGGGAGTGGTCGTCGGGAAAGCCGCTCTGGCGGGCGGTCTCGGATGTAGGCGGATGGTCCGCCACGGTCGGCCAGATGGTCTCCCCCGTCTCCGGATCGACCAGCATCACCGGCGATTTGGGGAAGCTGTACGCCAGCACGAGCTCGCCGGTGTCCAGCGCCCCGAGTAAATGGGTGAACCCCCCGTGGTCCCGCACGATCCCTCGCCAACTGTGGGTGTCGTACCGGACGCCCTTTCTCTTCGTCCACAGCACCTTGCCGGTGCGGCGGTCCAGGCACATCATGTAGCCGGAGTCGACGGGCAGGACGTAGAGCCGGTCGCCGATGAGCATCGGCCGCTGGTTGAACCAGAACATCGGGTTATGCGGCTGGAAGCGGACGGTGGTGTGGCGTACCGCACCGCCGCCGCTGCCGAACTGGCGCGTCTGATCATGCACGCCGATCTCATTATGGATGTAATAGGGGTACCGCATCAGCCATTTGACCCGGCCCGACCGGGCATCGAGCGCCGCGACCGATCCGGCGTTGGTGCCGTAGTACACTGTCCCCTGGTGATAGAGCGGGGGCGAGGTGAAGCTGCGGATGCGGTTGCGGACGCGCTGGGCGAACCCGGCGGCGAAATGGCCGGGGGCGAGCCGGGCGAGCGGGACCCGCCACAACTGCC
>PWKM01000051.1 GCA_003559755.1 Planctomycetota bacterium | reverse complement strand
GTGCCGGTATGGCACGCTATTTGCAGTATTATACTGTGATTGACAAGCGAAACTCGATGAGGGCGGCCGAATGGGCCGTCCGGGATCGAGCAGAACCGTCGGCTGCAGAGGCCGACATCGGGCCGACCGCCTTGTCGGCCCCGGCCGGAACCCCCGGCCATAAAGGCCGGTTCGGGGCGTAACAGGCGGGCAAGCGGCCGTTGGAGGTGGATATGAAAACACAACAACTGATCCGACATCGTAAGAAAGAAGCCCACTTGGTTCGCCGAGGGGGCCGTCAGATCTGGGGGCTGGCGGTGTTTGACCTTCACCCGAGGCCGAATAGCGCTGTGGGAGACAAAGAAAGGAGATGTCACGATGGCTATCCGAAAAGACCCTAGGCAGCCAGAGAAGAAATGGATGAATTGCCTGCGTTGTGGCAGGCCGATTCATACCGACATATACCATCGCCTTTGCCGCCGATGCCAGCGGCGCAACCGCGAAGTCGGAGGCAGGATGGGCCGTATCTCGCGCGAGTACAACTCCGTCGTGCGCCAGAGCGGCTTTGACGACGAATGGTAATCAAAGACTGAACCCTCCCCGGTGGTACTTTTCGGTGCCGCCGGGGCTCACACAGGAGGACTACATGCGAAAAAAGCATTTGTGGTCACTGGCGACTGTCCTCCTGGCGATGCTTCTGCTACCCGTATTTCCGGCCCGGGCAGACGAGGCCGCAGATGCGCAGGTCCTGCAGGCGCTGAGCCGGGCCATCTCCAGAACGGCCACACAAGTCAAGCCCACCGTCGTAAGCGTTTATACAACCCACGTCGTCCGAAGAGACGAAATTCCCGGCATCCCCGGACTCCCGTTCGATTTCGGCCCGTTTGCTCCGCAGCCCCGGCGGGAGCAGCCCGACGAAGGAGACGGGCCTCAGCGGGAGTTCCGCAGGCGAGGACTCGGCTCCGGTTTCATCGTGAACGCCGACGAGGGACACATCATCACCAACAACCACGTGATCGCCGGCGCGGAAGACATCAAGGTCCAACTCGCCGACGACCGCGAGTATGAGGCCACCGTGGTGGGGGCCGATCAGCAGACGGATATCGCGGTGATCAAGATCGACGCGCCCGATCTCAAGGCCGCCGAGCTCGGGGACTCCGACGAGGTCGAGGTCGGCGAGTTCGTGCTTGCCATCGGGTCGCCGTTCGGCCTGCGCCAGACGGTTAGCTCCGGGATCATCTCGGCCAAGGGCCGGGGCGACCTGGGCATCGAGGACTACGAGGATTTCATCCAGACCGACGCGGCTATCAACCGCGGCAACTCGGGCGGCCCGCTCGTCGACGTGCGGGGCAGGGTCGTCGGAGTCAACACCGCCATCGCCTCACGCACCGGCGGGTCCGTCGGGGTCGGGTTCGCCATCCCCGTCAACATGGCCAGCCACATCGCCACACAACTGATCGAGACCGGCGAGGTCACCCGCGGCTGGCTCGGCGTCGGAATCCAGGACCTCACCTCGGACATGGCCGAGCAGTTCGGCCTCGACCGGCCCAACGGCGCCCTGGTCACACAGATTTTCGACGGTACCCCGGCGGCCGAGGCCGGGCTGGAGCCGGGCGACATCATCGTCGAATTCGACGGCAAAGAAATCCCGAACGTCTCGACACTACGGAACACGGTGGCCGCGATCCAACCGGGCACCGAAGTCGAGCTTGTGATCATAAAAGACGGTGAGCGCAAGGCCCGTACCGCTACAATCGGGCAACTCACCGATGACGTGATGGCCCAGGCTCGCGGCGAAACGACTACCGAGGAACTGGGCATGTCGGTGCGAACGCTCAATCCCGAGTTGGCCGAACGGCTCGGAACCGAGCAAGAAAAGGGCGTCGTCGTGACCGCCATCCAGCCCGGCAGCCCGGCCGCCGAACAGGGAATCGAGCCGGGAGCCATCATTCTCCAGGTCAACCGGCAGCCGGTCGCCACCGCGTCGGAATTCAGGACCGCCCTGAGAGACGCTGATCTGCAACGGGGCGTGCTCCTGCTCGTCGTCGTAGAAGACCAGTCTCGCTTCGTCGTCCTCAAGAGCGAGAATTGACAATCGGATGGATGAAACGGACGTCCGCCAGCGTAGGCAGGACGGCCCTCGGGGCGATCTGGCCGGGATCGCCCCGAACGAAGACCAGCCGTCGGGCAGTATCCCGGCGGAGGCACATATAGATGTCTGAAAAGGGCTGCTTCCTGTGTTGGGAGGCAGCTCACGGGGTGGCTTGGCCGGAGTCACCCCGTCGAACACCAAGCGTCGGCCAACAGCCGGCGCAGGCAATAGATGCTCGGAAATGGCCGTCCGCCGGTGTAGGCAGGACGGCCCTCGGGGCGATCTGGCCGGGATCGCCCCGAACGAAAACAAACTGCCGGGGTATTCCGGCGAGAATGTCATAAAGAAAGCCGCACGGCATCAGGCACTGCAATCGATAAGCCCGGCGATCGCCCGGGCTCTTTTTTTCGTTTATCCGCCTCGATACGACACCCTGGACCGGGCCGAGTGCCCGATCGGTGGAGGAAAGCCCCCTGCCCCGACCACAACTCGACTTTCCTGTCGCGTATCGGATCAAAGCGGTAACGCTCCCCGCAATATCTCGCGGAGTTTTGGGGCACTTCGGGCGATACCATCAGGTTGACCATGGCGGTAACACTGGTAGAATACATCCCAAGCTCAGCGCTTTCGAGCTGAGCGGCCAGCCGCCTGCGCCCTGCAGTTTCGTTATTCCATCTGCCGAGGGCCATTTGTGGACGTCGATTCCTGAAGAGGCCATAACAGAATGAAGAAAACCTATCTGATGACGCCCGGGCCGACACCCGTCCCGCCCGATACCAGTCTCGAACTGGCCAGACCGGTCTATCACCATCTAACCGACCGTTTCAAAGCGACCCTCGACGAGGTGACTTGCCTGCTCAAGGCCCTTCTGCAGTCATCGGGCGATGTCTTCGTGATGGCCGCCACGGGCACGGGGGCGATGGAGGCATGCATCGCGAACACGCTGGGCAGAGGCGACCGCGCACTCTGCGTGCGCGGCGGTAAGTTCGGCGAACGGTGGAGCAACATCTGTGAGGCGTTCGGGGTCAGCCCTGTGCATCTGGACATCGAGTGGGGCGACGCCCCAGACGCGGCCGAAGTCGCCCGGCTGCTCGACGAGTCGCCCGGAGTGAAGGCGGTTTGCGTCCAACTCTGCGAGACCTCGACCGCCACGGTCACCGATGTCGAGGCGATCGGGCAGGTCACCCGGGACCGGGATGTCCTGCTCATCGTGGACGGCGTCTCGGGGGTCGGCGCCCTGGAGTTCCGCATGGACGCCTGGAATGTCGATCTGGTGGCCGTGGGCAGTCAGAAGGCGCTGATGATGCCGCCCGGCCTTGCCGTCGTGGCCGCCGGGGCACGGGCGATGGAACAGGTTCAGGCCGCTCACGCCCCCGTGTTCTATCTGGACCTCAAGGCGGCAAAGGCGGCCGCCGACAAGAGTTCGACCCCGTTCACCGCACCGGTCCCCCTGGTCGAGGGGCTGCTCCACTCGCTCCGCCAGATATCGGAGGAAGGAGTGGAGGCCGTGTGGGCCCGTCACGCCCGGTTGGGCCGTGCGATGCGGGCCGGTGTCCAGGCCCTGGGGCTCGAGCTTTTCTCCCGGCATCCCGCCGACTGTGTCACCGGGATTCGTGTCCCGGAGGGGATCGACGGACAGGCCCTGCTGGCCGACATCGAGGCGACCGACGGGGTGAAGTTCGCCGGCGGACAGGCGCATGCCAAGGGCAAGATCCTACGGGTGAGCACGATGGGCTACGCCGGCCGGTTCGACGTGATCATCGCACTGTCGGCCCTCGAGATGGGGCTGAGCCGTGCCGGGCACGAAATCGAACTGGGGGCCGGTGTGCGGGCCGCCGAGTCGGTATTTCTGGAGGGCTGACCGATGGTTCGAAAGGCCCGGCTCGCCGACGTCAAGGATATCCACCGCCTGGTCAACCAGTTTGCCGGCGAAGGCCAGATGCTGGCGCAATCGTTGAGCAACCTGTACGACAACCTGCGGGATTTCACCGTGGCCCCGGACGTGTCGTCCGGCACCGAGGACGGCCTGCTCGGCTGCTGCTGCCTGCACATCATCTGGGAGGACCTCGCCGAGGTCCGGTCCCTCGCCGTGGTCGAGGTCGAGCGTGGCCGCGGCCTGGGCCGGCGGCTGGTCGAGGCGTGTCTGGACGAGGCCCGCGAGCTGGGGATCGGCCGGGTATTCGCCCTGACCTATCGTCCCGAGTTCTTCGCCCGGCTGGGGTTCCGCGAGGTGGACAAGGCGGAGCTGCCCCATAAAGTCTGGGCCGACTGCATCAAGTGTCCGAAGTTTCCCGACTGCGACGAAGTTGCCGTGGCCATCGACCTGACCTGACGGAGGCCTGACTTGGCCAAAATACAAAAACGCTATCGGCTGTTGATGACCGGGCTGGCATCACTCCTGCCCACGCTGCTGACCATCTATCTGCTCTATGTGTTCCTCATCTGGATTCACGAGCGGATCGGCGTCCACTTCAACAGGATATTCGGCATCCCGGAAGAGGGCTGGCAGGTATTCGTCGGCTCCGCCATCGCGTTCCTTCTGCTGCTGTTTGTGGGATGGTTCACCGGCTTCATCGTCGCCACCTACATGGGCCGCGTAATCTTCCTTCGACTGGACCACGCATTCCGGCGGATACCGGTCATCCGGGTGGTGTATCCCGCGGTAAAACAGGTATGCGACTTCTTCCTGCAGGAGACGGCCATCCCGTTCAACCGGGTGGTCTGTATCGAGTATCCGCGCCGTGGAATCCACACAATCGCCTTCATCACCGGGCACGGCATGACCGATCTGCTCGATGAGAACGGCGAGCCGCTGATGACCCTGTTTGTCCCCAACTCGCCCGCCCCCCTGACGGGATTCACCATCTTTCTCCCGCGGTCCGAGATCACCCCGCTCGACCTCACCGTCGACGAGGCGGTCAAACTGATCGTTTCCGCCGGCGTAGTCATTCCCCCGCGCAAGGCGGCGGGCATCAACGGGCCGCCGCCCACCTCGGCACTGGGGGAAGGCGGCAAACCGCCCCAAAAGGAGACCTGAACATGGCAGAACGAGCCGCAGAAATCGCACGGAAAACAAGCGAGACAGAGGTCAAGGTCGAACTCAACCTCGACCAGCGCAGGGCAACCGAGGCAGAGACCGGCGTCGGATTCCTCGACCACATGCTCGACCTGTTCGGAAAGCACGCGGGCATCGCACTGGCCATCTCCGCCGTGGGCGATACCGGCGTCGACGACCATCACACGGTCGAGGACGTGGGCATCGCTTTGGGCCAGGCGCTCGACCGTGCGCTGGGCGACCGAGCCGGGATCGAGCGGTTCGCCGACGTATCCGTCCCCATGGACGAAGCCCTGGCCCGGGTGGCCCTCGACTTCAGCGGGCGCGGCCTGCTGGTTTGGAACGTCGAGTTCCCCCAGGAGAAGATCGGACGCTTCGACGCCGGTCTGGCCCGCGAGTTTCTCCAGGCGTTCGCATCCAACGCCCGCCTGACCCTGCACGTATCCGTCCCGTACGGCGACGATGCCCACCACATGTGTGAGGCCGTCTTCAAGGCGCTGGCCCGTGCCGTCGGACGGGCCGTGCGCATCGACCCGCGGTCCGATGGTGTCCCATCCACGAAAGGCGTGATCTGAGCCGACAGACCGATACCGCGAGCGAACGAGGCAAGATTCCGGCCCCGGCCGTGGCCCGCGCCTGCTCCATGTGGATTTTTCGCAACATTTTTCTTTACATCAGTAAGAACAAAACCTATATTAGACAGTAGTTCTGCCGAATACTACACTGACTGACTCATGGAGACTGCGTCATGTCAGAGAAGGGGCAACCGTCCCCAAACAAGGCATGCTCACCGGCAGAAGAAGCCGCTTCGGAGAACGCGCCGCTCAGCGACGTCCAATCCAGCAGAGAAAGACTCGGTGACCACTTGGACAACATATCGTTGCTAGGCGACCTCAATACGAACGCCGAGACCCGGGAGCTTCTGCAATCGCTGTTGCAGAAGTGCCTCCTGCTCTTCGACTGTCAGTCCGGCTCGATCTTCCTTCTCGACAAGGAGACCGGGGACCTCGAGCTGGCCGCCGCAGAAGGCCCGAAGGGAAAGTCCCTGCTCGGTGTCCGCCAGCGGTTGGGGACCGGGGTGGCCGGCACGGTGGCTCAGACCCGCGAAGGCGTCTTCGTCGAGGATATCGACCAGTCTGACGAGTTCGAGAGTCGCGACTCGGACCGATATGAGACCAACTCATTCGCATCGGTCCCGATCCTCCATCAGGGCGAACTGCTCGGCGTTCTGAGCTTGTGCGACAAGAGGTCGGGCCAGTCCTTCGATGCGGCCGACGTGGGCAGGATGCTGGCGATATCCGGGTTCTCCGCCGGCTCCGTCCACCAGGCACAGCAGCACGACGCACTGCGCGATTTTAATGTCGAACTGCACCGCCAGCTCGACAACGCCTTCGCCGAACTTCAGCGCACCAACCAGGAACTGGCCCGGCTGACGAATTTCAACGAGAGCATCCTGGCCAGCATAACCATGGGGGTGGTGGCGTTTGACGATAACTATCGCTTGACCTTTCACAACCCGCCGGCCCGCTCTATCCTCGGCATTGATCCGACCGGGGAACTGGACCCGGCCCTCCGCAACCTGTCAATCGTATGCGACGGCCTGGAATGGGACGGGGTGCTCGATGCCGTCGTCCGTGACGGCCGCGTGATCCATTGCAGCAACGCCGACTACCTGCCCGAGCGAGAAGGGTTGCCTCCCGACCGCCGCGTGCTCGATATCTCGGTCTCGCCGCTTCGCGATGGTCGGGGCCGGATCAGCGGCGGCGTGGTGGTCGCACAGGATGTTACCGAGCGGGTGCAGATGGAGAAGCGGCTCGCCGCCTCCGAGCGACACGCCGTCATCGGCAAACTGGCGGCACGAGTGGCACATGAGCTCAATAACCCGTTGGACGGCATTCTCCGGTTCATCAACCTGTCCATCGCCCTGAAAGATGACGACGACCCCACCCGCGAGTACCTGGTCGAATCGAAGAAGGGGCTCGAGCGGATGGTGGGGATCGTCAGCTCGCTGCTCGAGTTCTCGCGCAGCACCTACCCCGCCCGGGCGGAGACCAGCATCAACGAAGTGATTCACGATGCCGCCCAGACGATTCGCCACCGGCTCGACCAACAGGGCATCGAGCTCATCCACGACCTCGATGACGGCCTCCCGGAAATGCAATGCGGCGAGTTGATCCAGGTCTTCCTCAACCTGATCAAGAACGCCTGTGACGCGATGAAAGACGGCGGCAAGCTCACCTTCCGAAGCCGTATGCAGGACGATACGATATTGGTTACCGTGTCGGACACTGGCTGCGGCATGCCCCCGGACGTTGTCGAGCGGGCGTTCGACCCGTTTTTTACCACCAAGAATACCGGCGAGGGGACCGGCCTGGGCCTCGCCATCTGCCACGACATCGTCGAGAAACACGGAGGTAGTATCTCCGTTCAAACCAACCAGGGCGAAGGGACCACCTTCACCATCACAATACCGGCAAGCTGAACAGGAGCCCATCTATGACACGGGGAGCCAAAGCGGCAGACAACACATTCTCCGGCTCTGTTCTGGTTGTGGACGACGACCTGATCGAATGCCGTTCTCTGGCCGAGTTTCTGCGGCTCGACGGCTACGAGGTCGAGTCGGCCACCAGCGGAAAGGAAGCTCTCGACTACCTGAAAGAGAGAGCGTTCGACGTAGTCCTCACCGACGTCAACATGCCCGAGGTCACCGGCTTCGACGTGCTGAACGCGGTGAACAATGACCACGCCGAAACCGCCGTGATCCTTATCACCGGATACGGCCAGATCGAGGGGGCCGTCCGCGCCATCAAGGAAGGTGCATACGACTACATCACAAAGCCGTTGATCGACGACAGCGTCAAGATGATCCTCAACCGGGCACTCGAGCAGCAGCAGCTCAAGAAGGAGAACATCCGGCTCAAGAAACAACTCGGCCTCCTCGCCGGCGACTCCGCGTTGATCGGCCGCGACCACAATATGCAAAAACTGCTCGAGATGCTCGATTCGGTCGCCGATTCCCGGGCTACCGTGATGCTCACCGGCGAGAGCGGAGTGGGCAAAACGCTGGTCGCCCGGACCATCCACTCCCGCTCAGCTCGCGAAGACAAACCGTTCGTCGAAGTATCCTGCGGATCACTGCCCGAGTCGCTGCTCGAAAGCGAGCTGTTCGGGCATGCCAAAGGAGCATTCACCGGTGCCGTTGCCGACAAGGAAGGCAAGTTCCAGGTGGCCAACGGCGGAACCGTTTTCCTCGACGAGATCGGCGACGCCCCCCTGTCGATGCAGATTAAACTGCTCCGGGTGATCCAGGACCGCGTCTTCGAGAGGGTGGGCGACAACAGGACCATCAAGACCGATGTGCGTCTCATCGTGGCCACCAACAAAGACCTGGAGGAAGAGGTCGAGGCGGGACGGTTCCGTGAAGACCTGTTCTACCGCATAAAGGTGCTGAGTCTCCACATCCCGCCACTGCGGGAGCGTCTGCGTGACCTTCGCCTGCTCGCCGAGCACTTCACCAGGAAATACGCCGAAGAGAATGACAAAGAGATCAACGGCATCTCGGACGAGGCAATCGCCCGAATGCACAAACACGACTGGCCGGGCAATGTCCGAGAGCTGGAGAACGCGATCGAACGGGCCGTCATCCTGTGTAACGGGGGCGAGATCACGCTCGAGGACCTGCCCTTCGATGAGACGGCCGACGTACCCGACCAGTATGTGCTGGCGGATGATTCCGAGGTAGTGCCCCTCAAAGAAGCACTCGAGGAACCGGAGAGAGTCATCCTTCGCCGGGCACTCGAGGCACACAACTGGTCTCGATCCGACACTGCCGAAGCGCTCGAGATCAACCGAAGCACGCTGTTCAAGAAGATGCGAAAATTCGGCCTCGAGCCGCCCGAAAGCTCCGAGAATGATGGCTAGCCCGCCCCTGACAGCAGTGCCCGGCCGCCGAACCGGCCGCGCCGCCGGCCTGTGGATACTGGCCCTGGCTGCACTTTTCGGGGTCGCCCTGGCCCTGATAATCGCCTTCCCCGTGGCCGGAACACACCGTGGGCATGCGCCGGACCTCGGCATACCCGACCCGGGGGACGATGCCTCCCCCGAAGACTGGCTGGCCTTCGCAACGAGCAGACCGGAACTCTTCGACCCGCTCCAGCCCGTCCGAGATACGGCACTCCTTGTGGCGCCCGCCTCTGAAAACGATCTGATCTGGCAACAGCAGATCGACGCCTACCGCCGCGTCGTCCTCGACCCGGAGCCCGTTCGGTCTACCCTGGTCGAGAAAATGCGGTTGGACTACCTGGGTCGGCGCGACATCGCCCGGGCGTGGGACATCGCCCGGCGGGTCCGCCGAGAACTGACCGAGCTGATGAGGCAAACGCACACCAGAGGAATCGAAAAACGGTTGGACAATTACGATCTCGTCGGCGCCCGGCGGCTGTTGCTAGCTGAAGGCCGGGCGTTCGAAAATACCGTCCAGTGGTTGGAGAACCTCCGGGACCTGGGGGAGGCCGTCGAACTCGAAAGACGGGGCCTGGACCGCCTTCAACGGTCAATTGAGATCGACGGATCGCCGTTCTACCCCACTCATCTGACGCTCGCTTATATCGACCTGGCCAGGGGACAGCCGGATCGAGCACGGGCACGATGCGAGGCCCTGTTGGAAACCGAGCCCCCTCCCCCGCCCGCCGCCGAGGACCGGATCCGGTATTGCCTGGCACGAGCGCTGGAACACTCCGACTTGCCTGACCGGGCAGTCGCCCAGGTACGCCATATCCTCGACCGGTCGCCCGGGCGCCTGGAGCCGCAGCTTCGGCTCGCCGAGCTCTATCTACAGTCAGGCCGCCACATCGACGCCAACACGGTGGCCGACAACATACTCGCCGCCCGACCTGAGAGTGCCCGGGCGAGCTATGTGAAAGGGTTGGCTGCCCTGCGGCTTGGCCGGCTCTCCGAGGCCGTCGACCACCTCGACAGGGCGCATCGCCACTTCCCGGAAGACAACGCAGTCCTCTTTCACCTGGCCCTGGCGGAGAACCGGTCCGGCCAGCACATGTCCGCTTTTCAAAGTTTTTCCAAGGTCGCCAACGCCGGCTATCAACCGCCCTGGTCACGCCTGGCCGCTGTCGCCAGTGCTCTCGGCCACCGGCGCGAAGCACCGCAGGCCGCCGATACCGCCCGAAATGTTTGGAACTGGTTGAACCGGGCCGAGGGGGGCCTGGCCACAGAGGAAGAACACCGCGTCGTCGCAGAATATGCGCTCCGTTTCTGGGCGGCGTCGGCAGTATGGCAAATGGATTACGGAGTCATTCGGGAGACCGCCAGCTCGCTGCTCCGCGCCGCTGTCGACCGGCAGCGGGCTTATTACGTGGTGGCAGGGATCGTTGCAGCCCGGGGTTACACTGCCGAGAATGCGCCCTTGAACATCCCATCGACCGAGCTCAAGCTGTTGCAAGAGCAGTCGGAACAGGATGCAGCCGCCAAATACTGTCTCGCCTTTCTTGTCGCTATCGCCGACCGTCAGGAAGCAAGGAACATCCTCGAGGAACTGGTTGACGAGCATCCGGACTACACGCTCGCTCGGCTCCACCTCGCTCGGCTGTGCCTGCTCGACGGGCAGACCGAGCGGGCCGCACGGATACTCGAAGGAGCCGATCTGGCTTCGTCTCTCTCTGCCAGGCGAGCGCTCCAATTCGTACGGAAACTGCAGGGGCAGCCCCCCTGCCCTGTCCGGCCCTCGCCGGCCGCCGGACCCAGCGATTACATCATCGGCCCACACCTGCTTTTCTTCGACAACGCCGCGTATGAGGACCCCATCTCGTTCGCCCGCCTGATCGTCCTGCTCGACCCGGACCATCCGGCGGGCGAAGCCATCCTGGAATCGGCATATTCCCACGTCCGAAGGCACGGGCTGAAGGGAATCCGGAAGGCGGCGGACGAAGACCCGTACATCGACCGGAGTATCCGCCAGGCGGTGGGCTCCTACACCACCGGGCCGGCAACCTATCAACTGATCGTAGGGCGTTTCTGGGACGAACTGCCTATGCCGCCCATGACGGGGAACAGCCAATGACTGCCGCCGCGAGAAATCGAACGGACCGCCGGGCCCACTGGCCGGCTCTGCTCCTCGTAGCGGCCGGGGTCGCCCTGCTGGCCCTCGTGGTTGCCCTGTCCATGCGCCCGCCTCGGCGACCCACCATCGCAGACGTCAACCGACACCTTGCCCGAGGCGAGGTGGACCAGGCCATCCAGATCCTGAACCAGATGTTGATATATGAGCCGGAGCGAACCGACGTGCTCCTGCTGCGGGGGAACTCTCGCCTCCGCCAACACCCCCCGGACCACGATGCAGCCCGCCGCGATTTCAACCGGGCTCTCGAGCTGGAGCCCGACTCGCCGGACGCCCGACTCGGCCTCCTGCACATCGAACTCGATGCCCTGAACGGACTCCCCCGCGCACGCCAGCAACCCGACGCATTCCGGGAGATCGCCCAGTCGGCTCTCGATATCGCCGAGGAACATCCCGACATGGGACGCCCATACGCCCTCGCCGGCCGGGCGAAGCATGCCCTGTTCCGGTACCACGCTCGACAGGTTGTATTGATCCTGGAGGAACTGGGGGGCGCCGCCGTGCCGGAGGAAGCGCTGGCCGGCATGATGTCGGGACAGTTTGCTCCCGTAGATGCATTCTATGACAGTTGGCTCGAACAGGAACCGGACGTGGCCGGGCTGGGGCTGGCGGAGCACCTGGCAGCCGCAAAGCTGTACTTCCACCGGGCCGTCAGCCACCTGGAACGGGCCGGCGAGGCCGACATCAGAACAGGAGACCCGCAGTCCGAGATATTCCTGGCCACGCTGCTCCTCAATAAAGGAGCGCTCACCGAGGCAATCGAAAGGGCAGATCGAGCGGACAGGATGCCCGGTTGCGACACCGCGCAGGCGGCGCTTGTACGCGCCAGGGCCCTGGCTGCCCAGGCCGAGCAGTTTGCCGCGGCGGGGCGTACCGAGGAGACGGAGGCGGTTCTGAACCGCGCCGTCGCCTTGCTCTCCCCGATTCTCTCTGCCAGGCCGGATGAAGAAGTAATTCGCGAGTTTCTCGCCGCTCAGTACCTGCGGCTTGGCAACTACCGGGCGTCCGCCAACCTCGGCCCCGCCCGGCACGACCCGGTCGCCCGCCGCCTGGCTGTGGCACTGCCCTATATGGGCGACGGGCAGTACAACAGGGCGATGGACGAACTCTCCCTGATCACCAGGCCGCGGACGAACGTCGAGCGTTTCCAGCACATCAGCGGTCTGGCCATGTCGGGGATTGCCCGCATCGAAGCTTCCGAACGGGGGATCGACCATTTCCGGCGAGTCCTCCAGGTCCGCCCCAATTTCGTTCCCGCACGCATTCATCTGGCCCGCCTGTATCTGATCAGCGGATACTACGACATCGCGAAGGACCAATCCCTGAGGGTACTGGATATCCCCAACAGGCCGAGGAACCTCGACCCCAGGGTGTACCTGATCCTGGGCGAGTCGGAACGCGGTCTGGGCAACTACGACAAGGTCATCCCCTGGTTGACCGAAGCTCTTCATAGCGCGGACAGCGGCCAGGCCCTCATCCAGGAGGCCCGCCTGCTCGTCCAGCCGGGACCGAGCCCCCAGGCCGCCGAACCGGACGCTCCGCTGCCGCCGCCGACCCATCCGACGGACGCACGCGTCAGGGGGCATGTATATCTGTCGGAAGGTGACCTGGTGAACGCGGAGAGAAGCTTCAGGCGGGCAATTGCCCTCGACCCCGAATGCCTGATGCCGTTTGTGCACCTGGCCGAGGCCTATCAGGCCGCCGGGCAGTTGGATCAGGCGATAGAACACTATCTGACCGCCCTGGACCGCGGCCAACGCTTCCTGCTCCCTGACAACGCCGCCCTCCACTTCGGACTGGGCATGCTGTACCTGCAGAAGGGACAGGACGCCGACGCCCGCGAGCATCTGGAGCAGGCATTAGAGATAGACGAAAACCACCGCGCCGCCAGGATGGGCCTGGTCGGCCTGCATATCCGTGAGAGAAACTACGAGACCGCCCTGGACCAACTCCGAACGTTGGAATTCTCCGGCGAGGAGCGGGCAGACGTGATCTTTCTCATCGCACTCCTGCACAGCGTGCGAGCCCGGCAGCCGGATGACGCTCTGCGCCGATATGTCGAATCGACCCTCG
>PWKM01000181.1 GCA_003559755.1 Planctomycetota bacterium | reverse complement strand
TTCCTTCGCCCGGGTGGTATCGAGGCATCGGCGGGGCTGGCCGTCCGGCTTGCTCGTATCCCAGGTGATTTGGCCGTCGAACCCGGTCAGGTCGCGTATCTTCTCGGCGAGCTCCTTGATCGTTATCTCCATCCCCGCCCCGAGGTTGACCGGTTCCGGGTCGTCGTATCGTTCGGTCGCCATGGCGATCCCGCGGGCGGCGTCCTCGACGTAGAAGAACTCGCGGCTGGCCTTGCCCGTGCCCCAGACGACGACCTCGTCGGCCCCCGACTCCACCGCCTCGCAGAACTTCCGGATCAGAGCGGGGATGACGTGGCTGCTCGCCGGGTCGAAGTTGTCGCCCGGCCCGTAGAGGTTGACCGGCAGCAGGAATATCCCGTTGAGCCCGTACTGGTCGCGGTAGGCCTGGAGCATGACCAGCAGCGACTTCTTGGCGATCCCGTAGGGGGCGTTCGTCTCCTCGGGGTAGCCGTTCCACAGGTCTTCTTCCTTGAACGGGACGGGGGTGAACTTGGGATAGGCGCAGATGGTCCCGATCTGCACGAACTTATCGAGTTCACGGATGCGGGCGTACTCGATGAGGTGCAGTCCCATCGCCATGTTCGAGTAGAAGAACCGGCCCGGGTTCTCGCGGTTGGCGCCGATCCCGCCGACCTCTGCGGCCAGGTGGATAACGACGGTGGGTCGCATGTCGTCGTACATCCGGGCGACGTTCTCATCGCGGGTCAGGTCGTAGTCGTCGACGAGCGGGACGAGGATGTTCTCACGGGGCACGCCGCGTTCGAGCAATTCCCGCTGCAGGTGGCGGCCGAGGAATCCGTCGCCGCCGGTGATGACGATGCGTTCTGTTTTCAGGTCCGTCATTTTGTGTTCTTCATCCTTTCAGTCAGTTCCACCTCAACCGGACGCTGGGCGAGTGAGCGGGGGGCATGGGCGCATAAGAAGTATGGGACGTATCGTCAGAATACCAGGCAGGCGGCCTGGGGCTCACGAATCCGCGTTGGCGCGGTGTGTGACGAGTACACGTTCTTCCTTGGCGAGGGCGTGGTCGGACTCGACCATGAGCCGGATGAGCCCCTCGAAATCGACTTTCGGCTTCCATCCGAGCACCTCGCGGGCCTTCGATGCGTCGCCCTGCAGGATATTGACCTCGGCCGGCCGCAGGTATCGTGGGTCGATCTCGACGTGGTCGTTCCAGTCGAGGTCGAGTTCGCTGAACGCGATGTCGAGGATGTCGCGGATCGAGTGGGGCTCGCCGGTCGCGACCACGAAGTCGTCCGGCTCGTCCTGTTGGAGCATGAGCCACATCGCCTCGACGTAATCGCCAGCGAACCCCCAGTCGCGTTTCGCGTCGAGGTTGCCCAGGTAGAGCTTTTTTTGAAGCCCCTGCTTGATCCGGGTGGCGGCCCGGGTGATCTTCCGGGTGACGAATGTTTCGCCGCGCCGGGGCGATTCGTGGTTGAACATGATGCCGTTCGCGCAGAACATGTCGTAGCTCTCGCGGTAGTTGATGGTCTGGTGGAAAGCGTAGACCTTGGCACATGCGTAGGGGCTTCGTGGGTAGAAAGGCGTGGTTTCCGACTGCGGCGTTTCGACGACCTTCCCGAACATCTCGCTCGACGATGCCTGGTAGAACCGGACAGGCAGTCCGAGGTCGTGGATCGCCTCGAGCAGTCGGGTGGTCCCGAGTGCGACGACCTGGGCGGTGTAAACGGGCTGCTTGAAGCTGACACCGACATGCGACTGGGCGCCGAGGTTGTAGATTTCGTCGGGCTCGACGGCGGTGAGGACCTGCCGCAGTCCGGCACCGTCGGTCAGGTCGCCGTAGTGGAGGAACATTCGGGCTTCGGGGTCGTGCGGGTCGCGGTACAGGTGTTCGATCCGGTCGGTATTGAACGAGCTCGACCGCCGGATGAGCCCGTGTACCTCGTATCCCTTCTCCAGCAGCAGTTCCGCCAGGTAGCTCCCGTCCTGTCCGGTGATACCGGTGATCAGCGCTTTACGGGCCATCTCACATCTCCTATTTCGGGGGGCTTGATGGGGAGTCGTCGCGGGCTGCTTCGACCGCTTCCACGATACGGCCGACGCTCCGGTGTTTACCCAGTTGCGTCTCGTAATAACGCCGTCCGTTATCGCCCATCTCTGCCCTCAGGCGGTCATCGGCAGCGAGCGTTCGGATCGCGTCCGCCAGTTTCTCGCAGTCGCCGGGCGGCACCACCAGCCCGGCCCGGGCGTTGCGAACGATGCCGGCGGCCTCGGTCACATCGGTCCCGATGAACAGGACGGGCCTGGCGGCGGCGAGGGCACCGTAGAGTTTACTGGGGACGATGAGCCCCTCGGTGCCCGGACGCTGGGAGACGATGTGGGCGTCGCCGGCGGCGAGCGTATCGGACAGTTGTTCGAGCGGACGGGGAGGGTGGAAGTCGACGTTGGTCAGCCCGAGCCGGGAGGCATGCGCCCGCAGCGGCTCGAGTCCGCGTCCGGCCCCGACAAACAGGCCGCGGATCGGCAGGCCGCCTTCGAGTTCCGCCATCGCCAGAAGGACGGTGTCGAGGTCGTGACCGAGGCCGAGATTGCCCGAGTACATCAGTGCGAACTCGTCGCCCAGTCCCCATGTCCGGCGGACGGCCGAGCTGTCGCTGCGGACGGGCCGGACCGATTCGCTCGGCACCCAGTTGTGGACGGTGAGGATGTTACCGGGCGGTGCGCCGGCCTCGATCAGCCGTTCGGTCATCACCTCGCCAAGCGACACGATTTTCGAAGCCCGCTGGTAGAGCCGCCGGCTCAGCCGGGCGAACAGTCGGTGCGGTGCTCGACCGGGTTGAAGCACTCCGAGCGCGACCGCGATCTCGGGGTACAGGTCCATCGTCCAGAGCACCAGCCGGGTCCGGCGCAGCCGGCTGCACATCGCGCCGATCAGCCCGATAAACGGCGGGGTGGTGAGGGCGACGCAGACGTCCATTCGGGGCAGGGTCATCGCCCGGACCGAGGCGAGAGTGTAGAACGACAGATAATCGACGGCCCGGCCTATGCGACGGCCCCGCCCGAATCCGGTGGCCGCGACGCGATGGACCGTTGCTCCGCCGCTCACCGACCTCGCGGGATAGCGGGTCTTGCCGCCCCCGTATGCCCGGCGGCTGCACAGCACATGCACGTCGTGACCCCGCTCGACCAGCCCCTCGGCCAGGTCGGCCAGGAGCTGGCCCGTGGCAGCGGTGTCGGGCGGATAAAACTGGTTCAGGAGAAGTATTCGCATAGGTTCCTGGGAGCACACACCGAACAACGCCGGGCACACCAAACCGCGGCGGCCCGTTGTCCTACGGGGAAGCTCTCTCACTCAGATCGGCAGGCCATCCTCGCGGCGCCGTAACTCTTTGACCTTGAGGCATATCATATATTCGTAGACCGACTGAAGGGCGCAATAGGTCAGCCCGGGGCGGCCGTCCAGGAACCCCAGGCGCAAGA
>PWKM01000220.1 GCA_003559755.1 Planctomycetota bacterium | reverse complement strand
GGTCGCGAGGTCCTCGCCGCGATAGAGGACGCGGCCGTCGCTCGGGGTGTCGATGCCGCCGAGGATGTTGAGCAGGGTGCTCTTGCCCGAGCCCGACGGGCCGAGGATCACGATGAACCGGGCGGGCGGCAGCTCGAGGTCGATGTGGCGCAGGGCGGCGACCTCGACCTCGCCCATCTGATAGACTTTCTTCAGGGCGTCGATGTGGAAGAGCGGCCCGTTTTCAGCTCGGCCCATCGCTCGCTCCTTCCGCGGTCCTGCCCGCCCGACGGCCCCGTATGTGCCCGGGCTCGAGGTCAGGGCAGGAAGGCGCCGATCTCTTTGAGCCGGTCCCGCAGCCGTGCGACCTCGAAGCCGCGGGTGTCGGTCTGCTGCTCGATTGCGATGGCGGCGGCCATCCCGGCGGCCTGGCCGGTGATGTAGCAGCCGGGCATCACCCGGACCGAGCCCTGCATCGGACGGTCGGCGCTGATGCATCGCCCGGCGACCAGCACGTTCGAGAGCCCCTGCGGGGTGAGTGTCCGGTACGGGATGCCGTAGTTCTCGCCCTTCTTGTACCGCAGGGTCTCCCATTCGTCCCGGAACCGGTCGAACTCCTCGGCCCCCGGCCGCATCGGGTGGATATCGACGGGGTAGGAGTACCGCCCGATCTCGTCGTCGAACGTCGCCCGGTTCTTGAAATCGTCGAGATCGAGCACATAGTCGCCGATGATGCGGCGGGTCTCGCGGATGCCGAGCAGCGAACCGGTCGCCATCAGCTTCATGTTCTCGTATCCGCTGCGATACTCCTTGTAGTACCGCTCGTATTCGAGCACCAGCTTCCGGCCCTTGACCAGGGCTTCTGTCACCGACCGCTCGTCGGTGTTGTCCACTCCGAACGTGTGGCCGATGTTGCCGCCCCCCTCGTTCTCGCCGACCCGCCAGATGCCGGGCATATGGTAGTCCTCTTGCGAGAAGACGCCGTCTGCGATGGCTTGGGCGATGGATTCCCGCTTGGGCGGTGCGGGCTTGCTGCTCACCGCGTCCCAGTCGATGTAGGCCCACAGCGAGCAGTGCGTGCCCGGCATCAGGTCGCCGTTCTCGTCGCCCTTCTCGAACGGCGCCCCCGCCCAGACAGCGAGGTCGCCGTCGCCGGTCCCGTCGACGAACTGCTTTGCGGCGACAGCGAAGATGCCCGACTTGGCGGCGCAGACAGCATGGGTCACGCGGTCGTCGTCCGTCATCACGTCGATGAGCGTGGTGTGGAACGTGAAATCGACGCCTGCATCGAGCAGGAAGTCGTCGTACACGCGCTTGAACACCTCGGCGTTGATGCTGAGCTTCTCCGGCGCGCCGGTGCCCCCGGCGTCCCGAAGTGCGTTCAGCAGTTCTTCGCCGATGCCTGCGGCGCAGAAGTTCTCGCCGTCGGAGAACTGCATGAAGGCGGGGACCAGCCCGGCGGTTCCCATGCCGCCCAGGCAGGAATGGGCCTCTGCCAGGAAGACGCTCCGGCCCTGTCGGGCGGCGACGACGGCTGCGGCGCAGCCGGCCGGCCCGCCTCCCGCCACGAATACGTCCATCTCATGCCGTACGGGGATGTCTCGTTCGAATTTCATTGCTCTCCTTTTTGAAACACGCCGATCATTTTCGTGGTCGAGATGAGCCCGCGGCTCTTGTATGGCAGCCAGAAGTGGTCGGTCCAGCCCGCCTCGGTCAGTTCCCGCCGCAGCTCATCGTGGCGTTGTGCCCGTTTCGCGGCCTTGGAGAACAGGTTGGGGAACCGGCTCCCGATCCGTTCATTCAACGGGGTGCTCTTTTTGAAATAGCCGGTCGCGGTCAGCAGATATTTCCTCGACACCCGATGGAGTTCCTTCAGGATGGTCAGCCGGGGGCCGGGCGGGATGCGGCCGAGGAACCGCACGCAGACGACGCAATCGAAGGAGTTGTCCTCGAACGGGAGCTGCTCGGCGTTCGCCTGCACGAACCGGTCTTTTTCCGCCTCGCCCACCTTCTCGATGGCAACGTCGATCATCTGCTGCGATACGTCGCAGCCGGTGTATTCGTAGCCGGCGTCCATCAGCAGGCGGCTGAGGCGGCCGGTCCCGCAGGGCAGATCGAGCACCTTCTGGACTCCGTCCAAGCGGCGTATCGCCTTGAAAATGGCCTGTTTGGTCTTTTTATCGCGGAGCTGCCGCTTCTTATCCTGTTTATACCTTGTGTGGTCATACCGCCGCGCGAGCTGTTCGTCCTGATAGACCCGCGCGGCCTGGTATTCTGGTGTGTCGCTGCTCATGATGCTGTCCTTTCTCGGCTCACAGGTCCCATACTGAGAAAATGGAGCGTTCGGTGTACGTTGCGGAAATCTTTTACTTTGCGACGACTCTTGCGCAAGAACCTTATGCGGCTCGTCCGTTCGAGGTCCGAGAGGAGGACCTTCCCGGTGCTCGGCTGGAACAGGACGTTCGTCTTCTGGAGGGTGTCCAGGTGTCCGATGTTGTTATCGTGAAGGGTATTGACAATATCGAGCACACGCCCGGCGATCATCAGCCGCTGCTCGGGCGTGAGGAGGCCTTCGTTCATCAGGGTCGCCACCGGCCGGGTCTCCTCCGGTGTGCTGGTAACCAGGTAGGAGACCTTTTGGATGATGCTTGCCCGGTTGGCCCAGGGCGTCTCGCCCATGCCCAGGAGTTCGGGACAGTCGATCCCCAGGGCGCTGACCCGGGCCATCCATTTGGCCTCTCGGGCGGCCGGGGTCGGGAACACGTTCAGGCCCCGTTTCCAGCGGATCGAATAGTCGGGGAAGAATATTTTGAAATAGACCTGCCGGCCGTTCTCTGCGCACCGGATGATCAGCTTTCGGTAGCTCAGTTTCACCACCCGGCAGTCGGGGAAGGTTTGCGTCACCGCGTCCAGGTCGCCGCCGGAGTTCAGGAAAGCGTTTATCACCGGCCCGCATACCGGCATGTCCGCCTCATCGGGCCGGACCTTCCATACGATCTCCTTCCGGAGCTTCGAGAGTATTCCGGGCAGGTCGGCCGGGAGCTTCTTCTTCCAGGCCCGGATTCTTTTCCTCAGATATGACATCGGACCGCCCAAAAAACTGTCGCCGGGCTGGGCGGATCGGTGAGCTATACTGCGGATGCGCCCCGCCCCATTCAGGAGCGGTCATTCTATCCGCCCGAGCGGTCAAATCAAGGTCGGCGGCTATGCAGCGATCTGTTCCCGAGGGGGCCGGGTGGCTGCCACGGCGACGGCGAGCCCCAGCAGCAGCCAACTAAGCTGGCCGGGCACGTTGCTCTGGAACCCGCGGTCCATCAAGCTCATGATGATCGTGGCGGACAGCGCGATGAGCAGGCCGGCGGCGAGCATCGAGGCCCGGCCCAGCCCGCGCTCGGCCCGGAACCGCCCCGCCACGCCGGCCAGGGCGATGAGCCAAACGGCGACGAGGGTGATAACGCCGACGGCACCGGTCTCGATAAAGACCTGAAGGAGCGTGTTGTGAGCGTGCGGAGGCCGGAAACCCAGGGGCTCCCCCCGGTCGTCCAGCAGTTCGTATCGAGTGGCCACGGCCGGGAAGACGCGTCGGGACGGGCCATGCCCGATCAGCTTCCGGCCCCACGGTGCTCGTGCAATGCTGCGGGCGCCGAGCTCGAGGAGGGCGCGCCGGCCTTCCACGGCCGCGCCGTCCAGGCGAATGGGGTTCACGACCGCCAGGTACAGCCCGACAGCCGGAAGTGTCAGTGCGAACCAGATGCCCAGGAAAGCAAGCTTCCGGCGAGTAGTCTCCAGCCACGGGGCGGTCAGGAGAACGCCGGGAACGATGATCAGGCCCAGGACCGCGATGGCCAGCCGCGTCCCGGTCAGGACGAGAAGCCCCGTTGTCAGCGCTCCCGCTGCCGTCCCTGCCAGCATCTTCCACCGACGTTCGGCGAAGGCGGCATACGTGAAGTAAAGCGACGCGAGCAGGGCCATCTCCATTCCGAGGACGACGGGGCACCCCCACATTACGAGACGCCCGTGCGAGAACGCCCTGGCCTGCCAGGGGAGCCGCAAGGTCTGTCCAAGCCACCACACGCCGAACAGGACGAGTATTCCGATGAGCAGCCGCCGCACCGCCCGCCGGTCGCGGACTCCGAGGGCGACTGCCGCGGCAATGGCAACGGCCGGAATATGCAGGGTGCGGAAATTGGTTCGGCCGGCGTCCGGAAGGTCCGGTGCCAGGCCGTAGGCCAGCAGGTTAGCCGCCAGGAAGGCGACAAGGAAAGCGGAAAACCACAGGCGGACCGAGGTGGCCGGGCGCTCGCCGCGGCGACCCCACGCGATGACCAGCGCACACACCGCGGCCGCACCGGCGATCATATACCCGAAACCCGACTTGGCAACATCGACCCTGACCGCGATGATGTACACGAACAGGAGCGCCTGAACGCAGATGCTCAACCGCCGCATCGGTTCGGAAGGGTTTCGACTGCACCTCGCCTCATCGCTCCCCTCACCGCGATTTACCAAGGACCGCCTCTCCAATTTCTGCCGCAAAGTGGCGAGTGGTATGGTAGGTATGTACGTAATCGTGGCCGGCCGCGGCGATTGCCCGCCGCTCATCCTCCCGCGACAGGTAGTGGTCGATCAGTTCGAGGCATTCTTCCTTGGAATGGAACCACACGAGGTGATGGTGGTTTGTGAAGTACTCTTCCAGATTCGGGACGTATCGGGTCAGCAGGAAGCCGCCGCAGCCGAGCGTCAGCCACGTCCGGTTCGAGAAGTACAGGTCGATGTCGTCAGATTTGTCGATCCCGATCACTATTTTCGACGACGAACAGATACTGCGGTAGTGTCGGACATAGACCTCTCGCTTCCCCGGCTCCCGGCCGAGAGCTTGCTCCCAGCCCTTGCCGTAGAGCTGAAGGTCGAACTTGTCGGCGATGGCGCGGATCAGGTCGATCCTGCTCGTGATCAGTTCCCGCCGGTTCCTCAGCCAGCCCCGGCCGATGAACGCAACATCGCTCTCGAACCGCGGCGACGCCGACACCGGGTAATGCTCCTTGTCATCACACCCGGTCCGGATGTATCGGGCATCCTTTACCCCGGCATCCCGGAAAGCCGCCACGTCGCCCCGCGCCGTTGTGAAGACCGTCGAGCAACGCCGGGCGGCGTCCAGCACCTCCGGATCGCACTCGGCGAACAGGTCCTCATAGAACATCACCAGCGGGACCCCGCCGGGCGTATCCTCCAGGGTGCTCATCGGGGCATCCAGCTTATAAAACAGGACCATGTCGGGGCTGATCCGGTGCAGCTTCCGGCGGACATATGCCCGCCCGATCCGCGAGCCGAGCAGCCCCCGAATCTTGGCCCAATGAAACCAGAACACCTGGTACCCGTTCTGCTTGAACGCGCGGATGTACTGGCGGGTCGCTTTCGTGTACCGATGGCGTTTGGCAAAGAAGGCGATCCGGCGAGGGGGGGCCGCAGGGAGAGCCGAAAGCGGTGTCTGGGCCAGAGGGGGCAAGACCTCATCGCCCGTATTCGGTTCGTGATTGACGGCCTGGCCGTTCGTGCTTCTCATGCCGGGTGCCATTGCCGCATGGCCTCCTCAACTTATACCATCATGCAATACGCCGAATAATTATAGACTTGTGCCCCCCGGCTGTCAAAGGGCCTGAACAGGCGTAACGCACAATCAGGGGGGGCATGTGGGCACCGTTCAGGATGGCGTGGGTTATTGGGAGCCCGTTCTCCGCAAGGCCCGGTGGGCTGCGGCCCGGACCGCCGGGCGGTCGTCCTCGGTGGCGGCCCGCAGCGCCTCGATGACCTCGCCGTCGCTCGTCCTTTCCACAAGGTTGCACGCCTGGGCGGTGCCGGGATGGGTGCGGCTGCGGATGACCGCCACCTGTGCCCGGCGGAATGCGTCGCGATGGCGCGACCGGCCGATGTAAAGTGCGTGCCGTGCATCGGACCGGATGTTGCGGTCCGCGTCGTCCAGCATCCCGAACAGCGCGGCGTAGGCGGCCGGGAGATTCAGGCGCGACAGGACGTGGAGCGCGGTCCGCCGCACCGTCCGGTCCTCGTCCTCGGCCGCTTTGGCGATGGCTCGCAAGCTCTCGGTGCTGGGCAGCCCGCCGAGCGAAGCGATGGCGGCCGCCCGGACGCCGCCGTGTTCGTCGCCCGCCAGCTCGAGCAGGGGCGCGATGGCGGCCTTGTCCCCGGACCGGCCGAGCGCCTGGGCGGCCGACGCCCGGGTGACCGGGTCCTCGCTCTTGATCGCCGGGCTGATCAGTTCGACGGCCCGGTCCCCCCCGATGTGCCCGATCGCCTCGAGGGCCGCCCGGCGGACGCGCGGCGAGTCGTCGTTCAGAGCCGTCGTCAGTTCATCCAGGGCCAACTGAGAGTGCCCGGACTGGCCCAGCCCCCACGCGGCACGCCATCGCAGCGCCGGGTTCTCCTCCCGGCGGAGCGCCCAGACGAGCGCCTCGACGGCCTCGCGTGTCCGCATCAGGCCGAGCACCTCGATGGCCCGCATCCGGACCGTCTCCGAGGAGTCGTCGACGAATCGGTGGGTGAGGCGGGTGACGGCGCGGACCGGGTTGGTGTTCCGCAGCGTGGCGGCGATCTGGTTGCGCATCTCGCCCGGTTCCATCTCGACGACCTGCTCGGTGAGGAGGTTGAGAATCTGGTCCGAGATGGGGTCCCGGGCGCGCACCGGCCGGAACTCCTCGGTCCGGGCGACGAGGATGCGGGCCAGGCCCAGCAGAGCGGTCTCGCGAAAATCGGGCGGATAGGCCCCCACGGGGCTTTCGGCGACGTTGATCAGGGCCTCGGTGGCCGCAGGGTCACGGTCGCCCACACAGACGATCACGGCGAGTGCCGAACGCTGCTGGCCGATGAAGGTGTCGGATGCGGCGTGATACGACTCGCCGGGAGAGGAGAGCACGCGGACAAACCGGCTCAATTGCAGCACGCCCAGCCGGCCGATCGTGTACTCGATGAGTTCGAGTGCGGTCAGCTCGACGCCGATCCCGGGGAACTCGACCGTGCCGTCATACCGGAGCGCGGGCCGCGGCCCGCTCGCCTGTCGGTGCAGGCGGAGCAGTGCCGGGATGGCGATCGGGTCGCCCAGCTCACCGAGTGCCCAGACGGCGGCGAGCTTCACCACGGTCTGGTCCTGCCGCTCGATGATGTGGATGAGCGGGGCGACTCCCTCCTTGGCATCGGCGAGCGCCAGGGTGGAGATCGCGTCGATCCGGGTCTCGATATCGACCGAATCGTCGCGCACCGTCGCCAGGATTCGGTTGAGGGCGGTGTCCTGCAGGGTGATCTTTATCCTCGGCCGGTCGACGAAAGCGGGTCGGAAGGGCCGCAGCCGGGGCGGGGCCTCGCCGTCGGCCGCCGGCTCGTCGGCGAACGCGGCCGTCATCAGCATGGGGGTCACGACGAGGATTGTTATGAGCAGACGTTTCATCACGGCTCTATCGGCACCTCTTCCTGGTCTTCGGGGTCCAGGCGCGGCGGGCCGATCCACGGCGCCCAGAGGATGAACGGCTTCTCCGCGTCCTTGACCACGTAGGCGGGCGGGCGATATCGGGCCCGCTCGCGGGCGGCCTCGATGCGGGTCCGCGCCTCCTGGCGCGTATGGTGGGCGTCGCGCATCACCGCGGTGACCTCGGCCCGCTCGGTCTGGGGCAGGTCAAAGTGGTAATACCGGTCGTCCCGGATGGGGATGGGCAGCAGGAGTTCGGTCACAATATCGATGGGGAACATGCTGTACCACGGGGTCCTGATGTTCACCGTGCGGCGCTGCACCTCGTGGCCCGGCTTGACGAGCACGAACTCCCGCACGCCGTAGAACTCGAACCGATGGCCGACCACCGGGGTCTGGCCGATGTCTTCGCCGTCGAGATAGACCCGCGCTCCGGGCGGGTCGGAGTGGACCGAGATGGTTCTTGTCACGCATCCCGCGCCGAACACGAACGCCAGTGCGGCCACCAGGGCCAGCGGTTTGTCGATCTGTCTTCTCATGGGCTCAACTCGATCAGTTCGGGCGACATCGTCTCGGTGTCGAGCACCGCAGCGGTGGCTCGCCCGGTAACCCACCCGCCGCACTCT
Source organism: Planctomycetota bacterium (assembly GCA_003559755.1). Lineage (GTDB taxonomy): Bacteria > Planctomycetota > PUPC01 > PUPC01 > PUPC01 > PUPC01. The sequence goes on along the minus strand of PWKM01000220.1, from coordinate 5,315 downwards.
CCGGGGTTGATCAGCAGCGGCCCGGAATAGTCGATTTGCGCCTCGTGTGTGTGCCCGCAGACGATCACCTCGGCGGCCCGGCGGTCCTCGTCGCTCAGCCACTCGGCGGCATGCACGATCACGAACCGCTTGCCGTCGATTGTCTCGTGTCGGGCGCCGGATACGATGCCCGGCAGCACCGCGGACAGGACCGTGTGCTCGCCGTCGCAGTTCCCGAAGACGGCGATGACCGGGACATCGAGAGCGGACAGCCGCTTGGCCGCGAACGGAGCCACGAAATCGCCCGCGTGGATGACGTGTTCAACGCCCCGTTCCCTGAACGCGGCGACCGCCGCATCGACCATCGGCACATTGTCGTGCGAGTCGGAAAGTATCCCGATCTTCATAGCGTCTCCTGACAGGGGCCCTCTACCTATTATATCAAGTGTACGGTCCATTGCCCGGCCAGTCAATCAATAATCCGGCCGGATCGCAAGGCGGTGCTCGGCCGTCGGACAGAACCAACCGGTATTGCGGCCCTGTTGCGGTGCGGGTCAACCGCTGCCGGCGGCTCGGCGGAACAGCTTGGCGTATGCGTCCGGCGTTCGGAAAACGCCGCCGCTCTCTTGGTAGAACGCATCGCCGAGGTCGAACGCTCCGTTCCGCGCCCGGAGCCAGGGGGCGTCGGGCGTGGGGAGTTCGGCCGCGAGATCGGCCCAGTGGGCGTAGTTCTCCGGCCCGTTCGATTCGAGCAGTTGGCCGGGCAGCCCGGGGAATGCGGGCAGCCGGGCGGCGATGTTCTTGTTCCACTCGACCATCAGGGGCACGCAGGCGTTGTCGGCGACGAAGCAGGCCGCCCCGCCCTCGCGGGCTGCCTCGATCATCCGGAAGCTGCGCGAGAGGGTCTTCCCCGCCGTTTTCACGGCGATGGCTCCGTATCCCTGCTCGATTCGGGTTCGCACGTCGTCGGGCGATTCGACGCTCTCGTCGCCGGCGAACCGCGCCGGCAGCCCGTGTACGTCGAGCTCGTCCGGGCGGTTGAACGGCTCCTCGACGAGGATGATCCGGTCGAGCCAGCCCGCGTCACGGCAGTGGTCCAGCAGGCGTGCCATCGAGTCTTTCCGTTCGTACCGGCCGTTCGCATCGAGGTAATAGAGCACCCGTCCGGAGTCGGTCCGGTCGGTCTCGACCTCGCCCGCGAGAGCGTGGATGTGGTCCAGTCGGTCGATGTCCTTCTCCACCATCTCGTCCTCGGTCCCCGGCCGGCCGATCTTGATCTTGAGCACGTGGACGCCCGCGTCGAGCAGTGCTCGGAGTTTTTCCGGCGGCATCGTGTATCCCACCGCCGGTGCCAGGGCGACGGTGGTCTGTCGGGCCGAGAGGTGCGGGCGGAATCGGTCGGGGATGAGTTCGTCGAACCGGTCGATCCCCTTCTCGCGGGCGTAGAGCAGCCAGGCGGCGTAGTCGAGGGCGGACAGGGCGACCAGTGTGAAGGTGAGCCGCAGGTCGGCCAGGCCGGTGATGCGGCGGGCGTACGAGTGGGCCTCGTCGATAATCGCGTCCTGCAGGGCCATCGGGTCGGCGAAGCTGCCGCCGCGTATCAGCCGCAGTGCGTCTTCGAGTACGGCGAGTTGGAGTGCATTCCCGCCGGTCTCGGTATGTGCCTGGAACACGCGGGCGTCCGACCAGAGCACGGCCAGCCCGCCCACGCCGACGGCTTCGTGCCCGGCGTCATCGACGAGCCGGACCACCGGGCACCACTTCTCGTGGAACGCCGAGCCCTTGAATGCGAAGGGCTGCGCGAACGGCTCCCGTCTCAGCTCGAGGTCTGTCCGGGCGATGTCCAAACCGTCGCGTCCTTTCCTTTGGTGCCCAGTCCGGGGCATTTGCTACGTCAGTGTTTCCGCCACCGCCCGTCCCAGCCGGCGTATGCCCTCGCGGACGGTGTCGGGCGATTCGACGCCGAAGCTGAGCCGCAGGCAGTTCTTCGGCTTCTCGCGGCCCGGCTCGGGGTAGAAGCAGAATTCGCCGGGCACGTACAGCACCCCGTGGTCGGTCGCCCGGCGGAACAGTTCGCCCGCGGGGCCGGTGTCGATCGATGAGGGCAGCGTCATCCAGATATACAGGCCGCCCTGCGGTTCGATCCAATCGGCTTCCTCGGGCATATGCTCGCCGAGCGCGTCGCAGGCCAGCCGCAGCTTGGATTCGTACCCCGCCCGGACGGTCTCCACGTGGCGGGCGTACAGGCCGCTCCGGATCGCCTCGTCCAGGATGCATTGGTTGAAGTTGGGCGAGCCGAAGTTCAGGTTCCCCTTCTCGTTCAGGACCGGCTCGATCAGCCGGTCGGGCAGCAGGCCGTATCCGGTCTTGAGCCCGGCCGAGAACGACTTGCAGAAGGTGCCCGCGTATGCGACCAGATCGTTCTCACTGTCGTAGGCCTTGACGGGCGGATCAGCCGGGCCGGCGTAGCGCAGCTCCCGGTACGCGCCGTCCTCCAGCACGAACACCGGCGACTCGGCCCGTATATCCCGGACCAGCCGGACGAGCTCCCTTCGTCGCTCGGGCGACAAGCTCAGCCCGCTGGGGTTCTGGAAGTACGAGACCACGTAGATGAGCTTCAGCCGGCCCAGCTTCCCCTCGTCGCGCAGCCAGCCGATCGCGTCTTCGAGAGCGTCGATGCGCATCCCGTTCTCGTCCACGGGCACGCCCCGAACCTCGGCGCCCACGCTGCCCAGGATGCCCATATAGACGAAGTACGAGGGGTCGCCGATGAGGACCACGTCGCCCGGGTCGACCAGCACCTCGGTTATCAGGTAGAGCAGCGACTGGGAGCCGGTGGTGACGACGACGTGGTCGGGGGTCAGCCCCTGCCGGTCGGGCGCCAGGCCCGCCTCCACGGTCAGCCGGTCGAGGATGCTTTCGCGGAGAGCGGGCAACCCGCTCGTCGAGCCGTACTGGAGAGCGGCCCGGCCGCGCGGGGTGTCTTCGAGAATGGTGCGGCAGCAGGCGAGGGTGTCATCGCAGGGCAGCGTGTCCTGATCGACGAAGCCCACCGCCAGCGATATCAGGTCGGGGTTGTCCAGCCGGGCGCTCATCAGCCACGAGATGGGCGGGGGGCCGGTGCGACGGGCTTTCTCGGATAGAGGATTCTGCTTCATATCGGCTCCGAACAAGCGGGCTGTCCCGAAGACGGCATGTATTCTATGGGGCGCCCCCAGGCCGGTCAACGTCACCGGCCGGATGGAGCGCACCCGATGGCGGTCACAACCGGCCGGACTATCGCTTTCGATGCCGCACGCGCTGTGTTATACTGTTCGACCGTACACGTCGCGACGCTTTTGCGGAGAACGGTCATTGATGAGCCGGATTCTCGTCGTCGATGATGAACCCCGGATCGCCGAGATGCTCGGCCACGCCCTCGCCTCGGCCGGGCACGAGGTCGATACCGCCCTGGGCGGCCGGGAGGCCCTGCGGAAGCTTTCCGAGCGGGGCTACGCGGTGGTGATTACCGACGTGGTTATGGACGACGTGGACGGGTTCGCCGTGCTCGAGGAGGCCCGGACGGCGGCCGGCCCTCCGGACGTCATCATCATCACCGGGTTCGGGACGATCGACTCGGCGGTCGATGCGATCAAGCAGGGGGCGACCGACTACATCCCCAAGCCGCTGGACGTGCCCGGCCTGGTCGAGCGCGTCTCCCAGATCGTGCAGTCCCACGAACAGAACCACGTGCAGGAACAGGAGGAGGGCGATTTCGGGGGGATGATCGGCCGAAGCCCGGCCATGTGCCGGCTCTACCAACTGATCGAGCAGATCGGGCCGACCGATTCGACGGTGATGATCTACGGCAAGAGCGGCACGGGGAAGGAACTCGCCGCCCGGGCCATCCACCAAACCAGCGGACGGAGAGACGGCCCGTTCGTCCCGGTCGATTGCGGCGCCCTGACCGAAACGCTCCTGCAGAGCGAGCTGTTCGGGCACGTCAAGGGGGCGTTCACCGGGGCGGCCGCCGACAAGATCGGGCTCATCGAGGCGGCGAACGGGGGGACGCTCTTCCTCGACGAGGTGGCACAGATGACCCCGGCCACCCAGCAGAAGCTCCTTCGATGCCTCCAGGAACGCACCGTGCGGCCGGTGGGCAGTACCGAGATGCGCGGGATCGACGTCCGCGTTGTCTCGGCCACCAACCACCGGCTGGACGAGTTGGTCGGCGCGGGCCGGTTCCGCGAGGACCTTTACTATCGGCTGAACGTGGTCCCGCTGCACATCCCCCCGCTGAGCGAACGGCGAGAGGACATCCCGCTGCTTGCCGAGCATTTCGCCCGGAAACACGCCCGGCGGTTCCGACGCCGGAGCCCGGCCATCAGCGACGCGGCCGCGACCCTGCTCGCCAACGCCGACTGGCCGGGGAACATCCGCCAGCTCGAGAACGCCATCGAGTGCGCCGTCACGTTCGCCGACGGGCCGGAGATCGGACCCGAGCACCTCGCCCCCGAGTTCGTCAACAGCGTTGACCTGGCCAACGTGGCCGACGAGGCGATGCACGCCGCCGAGGACACCCGGCCGTCCGAGGTCACCCCGCTGGGCACGGCCATCCGATACCTGGAACGCCAGATGCTGCAAAAAGCGCTCGACGCCTCGAACGGGAACAAAGAATTGGCGGCCGGCATGCTCGAGATCGACCGGGCCACGCTCTACCGCAAGCTCAAGAACCATCGGTTGTGAGCCGGCGGGGCTGTTGACCCGCCCCTGCCGCCGTCTATAATCCGGGCATCGACGACAGCTCTGCCAGGAGGATGCCATGCGCGACGTTCCGATCCCGTTCGAACAACAGAACTTCGCCTGCGAACTGGAGCAGCTCGAGGACGAGGGGCGCGATACCACGTCGGTCCGCGCCGAGTTCGAACGGCTCAAGGGCGCCGACATGACGGACCCGGCCGTCCGGGCCGCGGCCGGCGATTTCCTCCTCCGTGCCCAGGAGCTGCCGATCGTCGAGGATTACCCGTATGACGAGCCGTCGGACTTGGAGGGCATCAACCGCGAACGGCCCAAAGGGCGGCGGCGCTTCAAGTTGGGGCTGAGCGACGAGGAGCTGGCCGACCGGCTGTACGGCGCCTGGCTGGGCCGATGCGCCGGCTGCCTGTTGGGCAAGCCGGTCGAGGGCATCCGAAGCGATCAGCTCTGGCCCTACCTCGAGGCGACCCACCAGTTCCCGCTTCGCGCCTATATCTCGCCCGACGCCCCCGACTCGACCTTCCGCCGGTGCGGGATCGACGCCCGCCGCCGGGAACGCCTGAGCATCCCCTTCGACGCCGGATGCATGCCCGAGGACGACG
>PWKM01000178.1 GCA_003559755.1 Planctomycetota bacterium | reverse complement strand
GGGCCGACTCCAGCGACGTCTCCTTGCCGGGCACCCGCACCATATCTCCGAACGTGACCACGGTCACCCCGTCGGCCGCCAGCCGGGCCGCCGCGTCGATGTACGATCCGGGGGTGACGCACACCGGGCAGCCCGGCCCCGAGAGCAGGTCCAGGCCGTCGGGCATCGCCGCCCGCAGCCCGAACCGGCCGATCGCCATCGTGTGTGTGCCGCACACCTCCATCAGGCGGACTCCGGTCAGCCCGCGCATCGCCGTGTGGATGCGGTCCAGTATGCGGCGGGCCAGGTCGTTGTCACGATATCCGCTCTCGGGGATGCTCATTCGGTGCCCTCGAACGCTTCGCGGAGCATCCGCAGGGTGGCCTCCGCCTCCTCGGCGTCGTATTGCTGGATGGCGAAGCCGGCGTGGACCAGCACCCAGTCGCCGGGCTGCACGTCGGGCGTGACGGTGAAATCGGTCTCGACGGTGTTGCCGGCGACGTCCACGGTCCCCTTCATCCCGTCGATGTCGATGACCTTTCCGGGAACGGACAGACACATCGTTTATCTTCTCCTTTTCGCTGCCGCGATGACCATCTGGCCGAGCGCCACCCCCCCGTCGTTCGGGGGGACGAGCCGGTGGCGGAAGACCGAGAGCCCCTCGGCCTCCAGCCGGGCGACCGACCGCTCGAGCAGGAACGCATTCTGGAAGCATCCGCCGGTCAGGCAGACTCGGTCCAGCCCGGTGTGACGAACGGCCTCCGTCACGCATTGTAGCAGAAGACCTAGCACAGTGCTATGGAACCGGCCGGCGATGGTCGGGACCGGGACGCCGGCGTCGCGATCCTCGCAGACGGCGGCGAGGATGGCCGCTCCGTCGATCTGCCGGACGCCGCCGGATTCGGACAGCTCGATCGGGTAGCCCCCTTTGGCCGTCAGGTCGGCGATCCCCTCGAGCTCGATGGCCGGCTGGCCCTCGTAGGTCGCCTCCCGGCTCACTCCGAGGACCGCGGCCGCCGCGTCGAACAGGCGCCCCATCCCGCAGGTCAGCGGGGTGTTCACCCCCCGGTCGAGCAGCTCGAGCACCGCGTCCGCCTCCGCCTCGTCCATCCAGGGGACCGCCCGCCGGGCGTCGGGGCCGAGCAGCGGGAACAGCGCCCCGAGCGCCATCCGACCGGGGTGCCTGACCGCCGCGTCGCCGCCGGGCATCGGCAAGTAGGCGAGGTGTGCGAACCGCTCCGATCCGGCCCGGTCGGCGATCAAGACCTCGCTGCCCCAGGTGTGCCCGTCGTCGCCGTACCCGGTCCCGTCGAACGCCACCCCGATCACCTTGCCGGTCAACTCGTGCTCGCCCATGCACGCCGCCACATGGGCGTGGTGGTGGGGGACGCGAACGAGGGGCAGGCCGAGCGATTCGGCGAACCGGGTGCTGAGGTAATCGGGATGCCGGTCGCAGGCGACGAGCCGCGGCTCCACGCCGACCATCCCGGCCAGCTTGGCCGCCGTGGACTCCAACGAACGAACGGTCGCCGGGTTGGAGAGGTCGCCGATGTGCTGGGACAGGTAGCACAGCTCGCCCCGGCCCACGGCGACGGTGTTCTTGAGCATCGGCCCGCAGGCGAGGATGCCGTCCACGTCGGCCCCGACGGCGATTGGCTCCGGGGCATACCCGCGCGACCGCCGGACGACCACCACGTCGCCCGCCAGGCGTCGGACGACCGAGTCGTCGTTCCGGGTGAGGATCGCCCGGTCGTGCACGAGGAAGGCGTCGGCGATGCCCGCCAGCTTGCTCACCGCGTCGTCGTTCGTCCGGGCGATCGGCTCCTCGGTCCGGTTCCCGCTGGTCATCACCAGGTAGGGCAGCCGCTCGGCGAGCAGGTGGTGGATCGGGGTGTACGGCAGCATCACCCCGTGGAATTGGCTGCGGGGAGCGACCGCGTCGGCGACGATGCCCCCGGCCCGCCGCGGCAGGAGCACGATGGGCCGCTCCGGGCTCTCCAGGAGGGCCTGTTCCTCCGGGCCGACCGTTGCGATGGCCCGGGCGGCGTCGAGGTCGCGGGCCAGGACCGCCAGCGGTTTCTGCTCGCGGTGTTTCCTGCATCGCAGGCGTCGGACGGCGTCCGGCGAGGTGGCGTCACAGGCGAGGTGGAACCCGCCGATCCCCTTGATGGCGGCGATCCCGCCCTCGGCGAGGATGTCGGCGGTGGCGGCCAGCGGGTCGGGGCCGGCCACGTGCTGGCCCTCCGCGTCCAGCAGTTCGAGCGTCGGCCCGCAGTCGTGGCAGCAGACCGGCTGGGCGTGGAACCGGCGGTCGGCCGGGTCTTCGTACTCCGCCCGGCAGGCGTCGCACATCGGGAACGCCCGCATCGAGGTGTCGGGCCGGTCGTAGGGCAGCCGCTCGATGATGGTGTAGCGGGGACCGCAGTTGGTGCAGTTGATGAACGGGTGGCGGTAACGTCGGTCGGCGGGGTCCCGTATCTCGGCGAGGCAGTCGTCGCAGGTGGCGACGTCGCGGGCGGCATCGACCTCGAGCGCCCCGTCGTCGTCGGTCATCTCGATGCGGAAGCCGTCCTCTGCGACCGGGGCGGCGTCCCGGGCGGTCAACTGGCGGATGCGGGCGAGCGGCGGGGCGTCCCGGCGGACCCGGGCGACGAATCGGTCGAGCACGTCGGGCTCACCCTGGACCTCGATCTCGACGCCGCTCCCGGCGTTGCGCACGCTCCCCGCCAGTCCGAGCCCGGTGGCGAGCCGATAGACGAACGGACGGAAGCCCACGCCCTGCACCGTCCCGACAACGCGAACCGTCATCCGCCGGGGGTCGGCTTTCGGTGATCGCTGGGGCATGGGGCGGCTCAGGTCGGGTTCTCCACGAAGAACAGCAGGGCGGCGTGGTGGACGATATCTTGCGGCCGCAGGGCCTCGATTGTCCGCCACTCCTGCCCGTGATCGAGCCCGCGGATCGTGGCCCGCAGAGTCTGGCGGGTCTCGTGCCATTGCACGTCCCGGTCGAGTTCGAGCCGTTTCAGCAGGGCGGCCGCATCGTCCCGGGTCGTGTTCTGCCCGAAGGTGACCGACACCTGGCCCGGCAGGTAGCGGACCGCCGTCACCACGACGTCGGCGTTTTCGAGCGCCCGCTCCGCCCGCTCCTTCAGGCCGGCCGGTGCCCGGCCGCGATAGACCATCTGGCGGACCGCTCCGGCCCACCGCATCACGGTCCAGTCGCCGGCATCGAGCCCGTTCTCGGCCAGGACCGCCCTCGCCTGCTGGACCGTCAGGTTCCGGCGGAAGCTGAGCAGTACCGTGCTGAATTCCGCGCCGTGGGCGAGGCCCGTGGAGAGGACGACGAACGCGAGCAGCGTGGCGGTCATTCTTTTCATCGCGGTTCCCTGCCTGTCCGGGGCGGCTTCCTTACAATCATACCTCACGCTCCGTCATGAGATACGCAATCGGCGGCCTCAACTTGCCGGACGGCTCGGGCCTTCGTGCTCGACGACGAGGCCGGCC
>PWKM01000105.1 GCA_003559755.1 Planctomycetota bacterium | reverse complement strand
CGGGTCTCGTTGCTCCTGCGCTGGACGAACCACGACATGTCCCTGCCCTCCGGGATGAAGGTCTCGATGATGACGTCGTGGATGTCCAGGGTGCTCAGCGGCTCCCCCGTGTCCTTGTCCATATAATAGCTGGTGAGTGAGGGATCGAAGTAGACCCACTGGCCCAGTGAGGGCACCCAAATGTCGGCCACCTCGTGATAGGCATTGCGGAACCCGGCGACGGCGTAGTGACGGGCACCGACGTAGCCCATCGAGACGGCGGCGTAAACCAGCACCTGGGCGTAGCTCATGCAGTGGCCGTAGATGGTCGGCGTGCCGTCGACGATCTCGAACACCTTGTTGATGTCCCAGGTATATCGGCCGTCCACCATGTGGGGCTGCTTATCGCGGTCGTTGTGGCAGCTCCCCACCCAGTCCATCAGTTTGACCAGATTGTCGAAGTCGCTCTCCGCGCCCTCGACGACTTCGTCGAGGCCGGCGGCCTCGCGGAAGGCGACGACCTCCGGCTGGTCCGGCCGTTCGTAGTGGAACTCGATGGGGCTTCGGACGATATTCTGGATGTCCGACTCGACGATCTCGAGTGCGGGCATCGCCCCGCGCGGCAGGGGGCCGACCTCGGGCTCGAGCACCAGGGCGGTGACCGCCGGCAGGTTGTCGGCGTCCGCGGCCTTCAATGTCATCCGGACCTGGACGTACCGGCCGGCGAGGTCTTCTACCCGGCCCTTGCCGCCGGGCACGGTCGTCCACTCGGACCATTCCGACTGGTCGTGCTTGTTCGGGCCTGACCGCAGTTGCGTTTCGACGGCCCCGCCCTCGGGGACCTCGGCACGCACCTCGACCGCCACCGCCCGCACCTCGGTTTCTACGCCGACGAGGCCGACGCTCGGCCCGAGGTCCACGGGGTCGGTCGTGATGACGCCCTCGCGCTCGTTCCCAAACCGGAACACGCGGCCATCGAGCGCCAGGGCGTTCCCGTCATCGCTTAGGAACACCTTCCGCGCCTGATAACCTTCGTACAACTGCTTCGCGTCCAAAATTCCACCTCCCGGTCGGGCATTCATCACGTCTGCAGAGGCCGACATACAGCCGGCCGCGACAGCGACGCTCAGACCCAACGCCATTGTTCTCAAGAAAAATCCCATCTTGTCTCCTTACATCAGGCGACAGCCGGGCCAATGTTTTCGTAAGCAATTATAGCACGCCCGGCGCAAATTTCTATATCGCCGGGCTGGCTCGGATTGCCGCCGGGAGCCGGACGGATCGAGCAGGGACCGTCGGGGATGGCACTTGCACCCTGCTCCGGGTGTGTTATCCTGCTCACCGGCTCCGGACCGTCCGGGTCCGGAATTGGAATGAGAACAGACTTCGAGATGCGAGGCGATATCTTATGAAGGTGATGAGCTGCAACGTTCGGTCGGACAACCCCACTGCGGACCAGGACAATCAGTGGGCGTATCGCCGGGACCTGTGCTGCGCGTACATCGCCGATGTCGGAGCGGACATCATCTGCGGGCAGGAATTCAAATACGAGCAATACGCGGACGTGGCCGCCGCACTGCCGGATTATGACTCGTATGGGCTGGCCGACGAGGTGCTGAACCGCGCCCCGCGGAACGCCATCTTCTGGCGGAGCGCGCGGTTCGAGCTGATTTCGGCGAGCGGCTACTGGCTGTCGAAAACGCCCCACGTACCCGGCAGCAAATCGTGGGACAGCGACTGCATCCGACTGGCCAACTGGGTCCGCCTGGCAGACCGCAAGTCCGGCGTCGAGTTCCGGGTAATCAACACCCACCTGGACCACATCAGCCAGCTCGCACGCGAGCGGCAGATGGAAATGGTGCTCGAGGACGCGGCGGTCTTCCCGGAAGAGTATCCCCAGATACTGACCGGCGACCTGAACGTGGACGCGACCAACCCGGTGATCGACGAGATCAAGCGGGCCGGTTGGTCCGACACGCACGAGGCGGTCCACGGCCCGGAGGACCCGGGCTTCACCTTCCACCGATTCAGAGGACCGGAAGCTCACGAAGAAACGGGCAAGATCGACTGGGTGTTCGCCCGCGGACAGATCGTGGCCGAAGACGCCGACATCCTGCGAGAGGACCGCGACGGGCGGTTCCCCAGCGACCACTACTTCATCACGGCCGACCTCGAACTCGGCGGATGAGGGCCGGAGCGGCAAACGGCGGTCCGGCTTTTTTCCGGGCCGGCCAGCCGATATACTGGTACGGGTAGCCAATGATGTTTTCTATCGCGAAGGAGGCCGTAATGAAGATCAGGATCGGCGTACTGTGCCTGCTCGTGGCAGGTTGTGCCGGGATGGCTCGCGGCGACGAACCCGAGCTGGGCGAGGTCACGTTCCGCCCCGACATGCCCGTGAACACCTGGGTCCGGGTTGAACCCGAATACGTCGCCCCGCCCAGCGGCGGCCGACACTGGCCGTCCGGCTGGAACAAGCTGGTGTATGACCCGGTGGGCAAGCGGATGATCTACATGGACAGATGGCGCGACGACGTGCGGAAAAACACAATCTACGCCAACGCCGTGATGGAGTTCGACATCGTCGAGAACAGGGTCACCTGTTTGAAGCTCACCAATTGGAAGCGGAGGGACCTGGGAGGCGGTGCTTACCAGACCGTCCCCATGCCCGAGAACGAGGACGAACCGACCCCCGCCGACCGGCATCCGTACGGCAACATGACCGTTGTCCCCGAACAGAACGTTCTCTACCTGGCCGGCGGAGCGACCCAGACGGCGAGGCCGAGATCCGCGCCCGCCGAGACCTGGCGGTTCGACCTGGAGGAGCACGTGTGGACGAAAGTCGAGAGCGACGTCACGCCGCCCAACCTGCTCGAAGACGTGATGGAATACGACCCGTCCAACCGGATCATCGTGCGGCTCGCCCGAGACGGACGTCAGACCTGGCTGCTCGACATCGACGAGGGTCAGTGGCGAAATGCGGAGGCGGAAAACAACCCCCGGTGCGGAAAGTCGGCCGCGATGTGCTACGACTCGAAGCGGGAACGAATACTCCTCTATGGCGGCCCGGGCCGCCAGGGGCAGGCATGGAATGACCCCGGCCCGGAGATGTGGGCCTACTCCGTCGAGGAGAACGCCTGGACCCGCCTGCCTGACGCACCGGTGTCCGCCCGCGCCCCCGGCATGGCCTACGACGCTCGCCGCGACGTGGTGATGATCCACGCCCGCGACGGCCGCGACGGCCCGCCGACAGTCGCGTTCTACTTCCCGGAAGAAAATGAATGGCGGGTGCTCGAACTGCCGGAAGAAGCAGAAGGCCCCAGCCCGAGCTGGCATACGCTGGCCTACGACCCGGTCAACGACGTGTTTGCGCGCACCGCGGGGGACTATACCGCCCCCCAGTGGTGGCTTTTCCGGTCCGACCCGTCGAAGGCGGTCGCTCCGGAATAGACAGGATAAACAGGGTGGGGCAGACCGGTTGCTCTCCCTGCTCGTCTGCTTGAGAGG
>PWKM01000250.1 GCA_003559755.1 Planctomycetota bacterium | reverse complement strand
TGTTCATGTGGATACCGGCTATCGTCGTGTTCAGATTCATTTGGCATCCCACACCACGCACGCGGCATCGAAGACGGGTCCCTCGACGCACGCCCGGGCGTACACCGGTTGGCCGTCATCGCCATAGACCATCACCGAGCAGGACATGCAGGCGCCGACTCCGCAGCCCATCCGTTCCTCGAGCAGGACATCGCAGTCGAGCCCGTGCTCGGCGGCGATGGCGGCGGTCTTCTTCAGCATCCCCCACGGCCCGCAGGCGTAGAGCTTCGTCCGGCCGAGCGGTTCCGGGCCGTCCAGCAGCTTCTCCACCAGCTCGGTCACCAGCCCCTTGTGGAAGCCCGGCCGGCCGCGCAGGGAGGCCAGGCGACACTGGGCGCCCACCGCCTCGAACTCGGGGACGGTGGCTTTGATATCGGGGTCGACAAAGCTGAGGTGGACGCTGGAGTCCGACGTCTCCATCGGCAGGTCCTCCTCGGTCCCTGCGAACAGGTAGGTGCGGGCCACCTTGCCCTCGAGTGCTGCGGCGAGCGGATAGAGCGGAGCCAGGCCGAACCCGCCCGCGACCAGCACGGCCGTCTCCGGCGGTTCCCCGGCGAGGTCGAACCCGTTGCCGAGCGGGCCGATGAGGTCGATCTCGTCGCCCTCGTCCACCGCACCGAGAGCTTTTGTGCCCTTGCCCACCGACTGGAACAGAATCTCGATGTCCTGCCCGTCGATGGTACGGTGTACGCCGAGCGGGCGGCGGAGCAGGGTGGTGGCGAGCGGGGGGCTGATGTTGACGAACTGGCCGGGCCGCGCGGTCTTCGCGATGGCGGGCGCCCGGAGCCGGATGCGCCGATGCCCGCCCGGCAGAGAGCGGTTGGCGATGACCGGGGCCGATATCCGGTACACGGTCCCGCCCGCCGGCTGGTGTGTTGATAGGTCCATCGCTCCGTCCTTCGTTAGTCGGTCCAGATGGTAGCGGCGGCGTGAATGGGCGTCAAGTCATGCCCGCGTGCGCCGGCTCAGATTTCGTGTGCGTCCCGGATTTCATAGGCGTAGCCCTGTTCTGCGAGGAAGAGCTGTCGGTTGGCGGCGAACTCCTGGTCCTTCGAGTCGCGGGTGACCAGGGCGTAGAATCGGGCCGGTGCGCCGTCGGTCTTCGGGCGGAGGATGCGGCCCAGCCGCTGTGCTTCCTCCTGGCGGCTGCCGAACGTGCCGGAGACCTGGATGGCGACGTTCGCGTCGGGCAGGTCCACGGCGAAGTTGCCCACTTTCGACACGACGAGCACGGGGATGTCGCCGCTCCTGAACGCCCGGTAGAGCTCGTCGCGCTCGGCGTTCGGCGTCTTGCCGGTGATGATCGGCACGTCGAACTGCTCGCTGATCTCGTGGAGCTGGTCGAGGTACTGGCCGATGACCAGGACGAGGTCGTCGCGGTGTCGTTCGAGCAGTTGCCGGACAACGTCGAGCTTGGCGGGGTTCTCGGCCGCGGTCCTGATCTGTTGCCGGGGCGAGGCCAGGGCATATTCGAGCCGCCGGTCCTGGTTCATATCGACGCGGACTTCGGTACACCGGGCGGCGGCGATCCAGCCCTGGGCCTCGAGCACCTTCCACGGCACGTCGTACTTCTTCGGGCCGATCAGACTGAACACGTCGTCCTCGCGCTCGTCCTCGCGGACGAGCGTCGCGGTCAGGCCGAGCCGGCGGCGGGCCTGCAGTTCTGCGGTGAACCGGAAGACCGGGGCCGGGAGCAGGTGGACCTCGTCGTAGATGATGAGCCCCCAATCGCGGGCGTCGAACACGCCGAAGTGGGGGAACGGTGCGTTCTTTTTGGGCCGCCAGGTGAGTATCTGGTAGGTGGTGACGGTGACCGGGCGCAGTTCCTTCGCCTCGCCGGTGTACTCGCCGATCTCCTCCTCGGTCAGCGTGGTCTTGTCGAGCAACTCGCGTATCCACTGGCGCACGGCGGTGATGTTGGTGCAGAGGATGAGCGTGTGTGCCCGGCATCGGGCCATCGCACACATCCCGACCACGGTCTTCCCGGCCCCGCAGGGCAGGCAGATGACCCCGGACCCGCCGCGTTCGGTCCCCCCGGCGTAGAAGACATCGGCCGCCTCCCGCTGGTAGCCGCGCACCGTGAAGCCCGCCCCGGACCGCACGTTCTGCCGGAGGTCGATATCGAGCGGTTTGCCGGGCACGTAGCCCGCGAGGTCCTCGACCGGCCAGCCGATCTTGATCAGTGCCTGCTTGACGTGGCCGCGCCGGCCGGCGTCCACCGTCGCCGTGCGTTCGTCGGGCCGGTCGATGAGGTCGGGCCGGACGGGCTTGCTCCGCCACACCTCCTCCATCAGTCCGGGCGTATCGGCGACCAGGACCAGGTCCTCGCCCCGCCGGGTCAGGCGGAGTCGGCCGTACCGGGCCATCGTGTCGCGGACCTCGGCCTTGATGTTCTGGGGCACGGGGTAGCGCGAGAACCGGTCGAGCGACGCGACGACCTCGTCGGGCCGGTGGCCGGCGGCCGAGGCGTTCCACAGCGAGAGGGCGGTCAGGCGGTAGGTGTGGATGTGCTCCGGGCATTTCTGGAGCTCGGCGAACGCGGACAGCGCGTCGCGGGCGTCCTCGTACGCCGGGCTGTCCACGGTCAGCAGGATGGTCCGGTCGCTCTGGACGATGAGGGGCTTGTCGGCGGAGTCTGACATCGTTGACTCGATTATAAGACGGCCGGCGCCCGCCCGCAACTGCCGACGCCTGCGCCGCGTGGACTGCCGGCTCGCTTCTTCCTGTCAATGCACAGTGGAAACGCCCTGTCCAGCCGCCCGCCTGGCCTACCCGCTCGCTGCCTTCGCTCAAAGAGGACATGTTCACGTTGCTTCTACACGCTTCAAACAAGTTCTTGACATACAGGAACGGAGTCAGCAGAATACACCCGGTCGGCGAACCGGCACCGGGCAACGCCGTAGAGCGCCCCGCCCGCGATATCGCGGCCGCGCAGGCCGCGGACGGCCCGGAGCCGCATGAGGCAGAGGCATTTCGTGGAGGAGGATGCGATGCGTTATGCACGGACGAACGGTCGGATTCTGGTGGTGTGTCTGGCGGCGCTGGCGGTCGGCGGGTGCCGGACCGGGAAGATCGCCCCGTCTGTCGATCCTCGCGAATTCAATTCCGAACTGCCTCTGGATGTGCTCATTTCCCCCATAGACGAAGAAGGGTGGTATATAGGAGACGAGGATGGCCTTCCGAGAGGAATTTTCGAAATACTGGGGACGACTCCGGCGCCGGAGCCGCTCACCATCCCCGCTGGTGTCGAGTGGTGGGTTGAGCCAACAGGCGACGTACCGATATCCGCGCTCGCGGCCGAGATCGAAGCGAAAGATATCCCCGGTATAATGCTGTCATTCGGCACGACGGACCGGGACCTGGCCCATTTCAGGGGGTTGACCCAAATACGGGTGCTTGTCCTGATTCTCACGGAGGTCACGGACGCTGGTCTGGAGCACATCCGCGGCATGACCGAAATGCGGAGGCTTGCCTTGTGGGGCAC
>PWKM01000221.1 GCA_003559755.1 Planctomycetota bacterium | reverse complement strand
TCTTCCCGATTGTCAAAGAACAAAATGCTCTCCGGCGGAACCGCCAACGACGACCGTCCCGCCAAGTACGTTAGTATAGCGCAACCAACGCCCCTGTCAAGAACGCAAAAGAAAAAAATCGCATCCGAAATCTTGACCGGCCCCGCCATCGCAACTACAATACGAATCGAGGATTAGCGGCGGAGGAGAAGCAGATGGCCAAGGGTTGCAGGCGCCATGCCTTTTCGCTCACGGAACTGCTGGTGGTGATCGCCGCCATATTAATCCTCGTATCCCTGATCTTCGTGGCCGGGCAGCACCTGTACGCCCGGAGTATGCAGACGATGTGTGCGAGTCGGCTGGAAAAGATCGGACACGCCTTTGCCATGTACAGAACCGGGTCGGCCGGTATGATGCCCCGGGCGTGGGACCCGCACACCGGCCGGTTCTGGTACGAGACGCTCTATGTCACCCATCTGCCCCATACCGACGCCCTCGGTTGCCCGCTGGCTGACGGGCCGCCCCCGCTTGCCCATCTGGCCGGTGTGGACGGGCCGCCACAGCCCCGCCTGTATGCCGATCCAGTAATCAAGATGCTTCGTTGGCTGAAGGAGAAGCAGGTGACGGAGGGGCCGTACACCGGCCGGTGGCCGATGGTCAACGTCGATATGTTCCAGTGGCCGACCCTTTTCCCCTACTACGAGGCGATCAGCGGGCTTTCCCTGCTCGCCTTTCTGGGGTATGGCTGCACCGACAGCGAGCCGGCCGAGTTCGCCGACACCATCCGGCTGGCGGTCAACTATCTCCACAGCGTACAGGAGCCGAACGGCATGTTCAACGACGGGCGGTCGTCCTGGCCGATGTTCACCCAGGGCATCTGCACCATGGCGATGGCCGTGGCCTCGAATGTCCTGCAGGATGAGGCCCTGCGCCGCAAGGCCCGCCAGTCTGCCGAGCGGGGGCTTCGCTACATCGAGGCGAATCACGGCGTCCAGGAGGGCGACTGGGAGGTCGGCGGATTCTCTTACGACGGCCGGCCGTTTCGTTATTACAACCCCCATTACACGACAAATCCCGGTGAATTCCGGGGTTACAAAATCGAGACCCCGGTCACCGGCTGGTCCTATCACGGGATGTTCACCGCACACAACGCGGGCATTTCGCTCACCGAGCAATCGTGGAGGCGCGCCAGGGAGTACACCTACCAGGCCACCAACCCGTTCGGGGTCACCGTTTACTGTGTCTATCCGCCCTATGACGGGGGGCGACTGCCCGGCGGGGCGAACGCCGCCGCCCGGGCGGTCCCCATCCTGCTCTCCGTTCGGCTGCTCATGGGCCAGAGCCCCGGCGACGCGGAAGTCCGAAAGCAGGCGGATGTCATGCGTGACGGCATATGGAGCGTGGCGACATCCGAGGCCCATCTGATGAGCCGGGGCGGGCGCGATTTCCACTCGGCCTATTTCATGACCACCGCGTTCCACCTGATGGGGGGCGACTACTGGGAGGAGTGGCAGGACATCTATCCGAGGATCATCCTGCCGCACCTGATCGAGGCGGGGGCCGACGAGCAGGGGAATCCGACCGCCTATTTCGACTGGCGGACCTGTGGCACCTCGTCCATCCGGGGCGGCGGCAACCGGGGCGGCGACGTGTACAGCACGGCGCTGGGCGCGATCATTATGCAGATCGGGAACAGGGAGCACTGGCTGCATCCCGAATGGGACCCGCCGACCGGGGAAAACAGCTACGGATATAACAACCGGCTCGGACACAACCGGCGGACCGTCCCCGCCCACACCATTATGGTGATGGACTACGACGGATGGGTGATCAACCCCGACGACGCGGAACAGGACCCGCTCCGGGGGGTCGCCACCCGTCACCGCGGGCGGGCCAATGCGCTGATGGGCGACGGGAGCGTCCGCGCCCTGTACCTCGAAGACATACTCGACAGCATGTGGTCCCTGGAGCACGGCAACTGACCCGTCATGAAAGACCGACAGGCCTGTACCATCCCGCTCTTGCTCGCATTCATCGCGGCACTGGGGCTCGCCATCCTCGGGCTGGCCTGCCGGCGTGAAAATGAGTCTCCGCCCGCGACGCTGGCCGGTGAAGACTCTCTGACCGAGATCAGACGGACTCGCCGCAAACAAGTCGTCGAGCGCGACGGAGAACAGATCGGCGGCGAATATGACGTGGTCTCTCGACCGATCCACAGCCCGGCGGGCGACAGCATCGCCTTCCCGGCCCGAACCGGCAACAGGTGGCAGGTCATCAGGGACGGAGAACCGGTCGGCGGCGATTACGACGCGGTCGGGCGCCCGGTGTTCAGCGCGGACGGCACGTCCATCGCGTTCCCGGCCGAGCAGGGCGGAGAGTGGTTCGTCGTCAAGGACGGCGAGCGGGCGAGCGACGGTTATGTCCAGGTGAGCGATGTCGCCATCAACCGGGACGGGACATCTCTCGCCTTCGCCGGCTGGGACCAGCGGGGATGTGTCGTGGTGCAAGACGGCGAACCGTTGACGGCACATCTGGACATCGACGATATCGACGAACTTCGCTACGACCCCGAGGGCCGGCTGCCGGTCTACCGGGCCGTCGTCGGCGACGAGCAATTCATCGTGCGGGGCGGAGAACCGATCACCGATCGATATCCACGAATCCAAACCTGGACAATCGCCCCGGACGGCGAGACCCTGGCGCTCGTCGCGACGATTGATGACAAAGAGGTCCTGATCATGGGCGGAAGGCACCTGGGCGAGCCGTTTCTCGCCTATTACGCAGGGCCGTTGGCGTTCAGCCCCGACTCGAAGCGCGTGGCGATGCCGATCAAGACCGTTGACGGCTGGCATATCACCGTGGACGGTGTTCCGAAGGACGGCCCGATCGAGGCCGACCTGATCACCCAGATCGTGTTTTGCCCCGGGGGGGCCGACCTGGCCTACGCCGCCCGTTCCGGCGACCAATGGTTCGTGGTGAAGGGCGATACGCGGCTCGACGGGCGGTACGACAGCGTGACCGGCTTGCGCAACAGCGAGGACGGCACGGCGCTCGTCTTTGCCGCCGCTCAACGCGGGACGAACATCGTCGTCCGCGAGCCGTGGTAGGCCGACCGGCTTGACACGGCCCGGGGGCCATGCCATTATGCCCTCGACATGACAGGGACATCGATTACCCGGAGACTGCGGCGCGGCCAGAAGCTGGCCCGGGCCGGCCGAACCGACGAGGCGTTGGCGGCCTTCGCCGAGCCCGATTCGGACGACCCGCGGCTCCTTACCCAGCACGCACTGGCCCTGGCCCGGGCTGGCCGCATCGAGGAGGCCGTCGCACGGGTAGACCACGCCGAGTCGGCCGCCCCGGATAACCCGGTCCCCGCCCTGTTCGGCGCCTATCTGAAAATCCGGCAGGGCGATGACGAGGAGGCGGCGAACTCGCTCCGTCGCGCCGAAGAACTCGCCCCTGACAACCCGCTTGTGCCCACGCTTTCCGCCGCCCGGCGGATCGTCACCGGCCGGGTGATCGAGGGCTGTATGCGGCTTCTCCTCGGCCCGATCACCGACAACC